>JAGXIA010000004.1 GCA_024635885.1 Helicobacteraceae bacterium
ATTTTAGTCTATGAACTCGAAAAATATAAGCTTCTTTCTAATAAGTATATTAAACTTACTTCCTCTATAACATCACTTGAATTCGATGGAATTAATAATCATTTAATAGTTGCCACAGAAGACAAGGAACTGTTTTTTTATGACATATACGAAGGTGAAGAGAAGTTAAAAGAGTTGATGTTAAAGCAGCAGTATGAAATGATTCATAAGAGTGTTGCCAAAAATCCTCTTTTGGAATATACAAAAGTTTGTCAAAAAGTTGCTGTTCTTTGGGATACTGTAGTTAATAAAGCCAAAGAAGCACTAGAATCAAATGATAAAAAAACAGCAATAGAATTGTTTAAAAGCTTTAAAAATATACCAGAAAAAAATACAATAATGCAAAAAATTGTTCAAGAATTTTCAGAGTATGATAAATTCTCTATGCTTGCTAAACAGGGTAAGATTCCATTGGCTTACGCCTTGGCAAATGCTCATCCAATATATAAAGAATCAAAATTATATAAAGCTTTAGAAGCAAACTGGAAAACAGCTTTTATTTTGGCTCAAAAATATTCTCTTGACCCAAAGGGGATGGACAAAGCAAAAGAAATTTTAATTCCATATAGAGGAATCAGTGAAAAAACGAAATTAATTCAGGAACTATTTTTACAAGGTGATGTTTATAGAAGGTTTAAAATTTCTATTGGACAAAAAGATTTCATAAATTCTTTTGAATTAATAAAATTACACCCTTTTCTAAAAGAGTTCCCTGAATACACAGCTTTAATGAACTATGCAGATACTCTTTACATAAAATCACAGAAGTTTTTAGAAGAAAATGATACACACTCTGCTATAAAAATACTACGGATATTAATGGATTTTAATGATTTTCAAGAGATTGCTAAAGGTTTAATTGAAGAAGTTGAAGCTAAGCAAAAGTTTTTTAATGCAGTAAAAGATGAAGATATAGTATTGGCATATAATATTTTAGCTACTTCTGAAGACTTGCAGTCTAGTGAAGAGGGTATATTTTTACAAAAAAAGTGGAATAATGATATTGCAAAAGCAAATGCTTATGCTGTTGAAGGAAATACTCTTGGCATTAAAAATGTTTTGAGCTCTTATATGAACATTAGCTCAAAATATATGTCATTAGCAACAGTCTTTGGCTGGGCATATATGATACAATTAGAACAAGCTGTCAAACAAAAAAAAGATCAACATCTCATAGAAAATGGTATTAAAAACTATATTTTATGCTTTGGATTACAAGATCAGATAGAAAGTTTTTACAATATATTTAAAAAATATTATCCACAGAGTAAAATGATTTTAGAAGTGCAGACCAAGGGCTCTTTAAAAATGTGGAGACCATCAATGATAGTAGAATCAATCTTAGATTAGTTTTCAACTTACAAGTTACATCTTTCTTTAACCTGAAATATAGCTATTTTGGACTATAATAATCAACTTTTTAAAAAAATTATTATTATTATGGGAGACTTTTGATGCAAATTACTGGCGCACAAATGGTCATTGAAGCCTTTATTGCCGAGGGTGTAGACACTGTATTTGGCTACCCTGGTGGGGCAATTATGAACGTATATGATGCAATATATAAACAAAATAGTTTTGCTCATATTTTAAATCGCCATGAGCAAGCTTCCATCCATGCTGCTGAGGGTTATGCTAAAGCTAGCGGTAAAGTTGGTGTTGCAATGATTACCAGTGGTCCTGGTTTTACAAATGCTGTGACTGGTTTAGCTGATGCATATATGGACTCTGTTCCTTTAGTTGTTGTCTCGGGTCAGGTTCCTATGAGTCTTATTGGGACTGACGGTTTCCAAGAGATAGATGCAGTTGGGATTAGTCGTCCATGTACCAAACACAATTACCTTGTAACAGATGCTGCTGATTTACCTCGTGTACTTAAAGAGGCTTTTTATATAGCGCGTAGTGGACGTCCAGGTCCGGTGCATGTTGATATTCCAAAAGATGTTACAGCACAGATTGCTGAGTTTGATTATGATGTTGAACTTGACTTAGAGACTTATAAGCCTCACACAAAAGGTAATCCTCGTCAGATTAAAAAAGCGATGGAAGCTATAGCTAAAGCTAAAAGACCACTTTTTTATCTTGGTGGCGGTATTATTAATGCTAAAGCGACTTATGAAGTTAGAGACTTAATTCATAAAACAGGTATTCCTGCAGTTGAGACATTGATGGCCCGCGGTGTTTTATCATTCGATGATGACTTACTTATCTCTATGCTTGGAATGCATGGTTCTTATGCTGCAAATATGGCTATGAGTGAAACAGATTTAGTTATAGGTCTTGGAGTTAGATTCGATGACCGTGTAACAGGTAAACTTTCTGAATTTGCTAAAAATGCAGATGTTATTCATGTTGATATTGATCCAGCCAGTATTTCTAAACTTGTAAATGCTGATTTTCCAATTGTTGGTGATGTTAAAAATGTTGTAAATGAAATGTTAGAACAATGTGAGTATGTTAATCCGGATAATTATGAGTCTTGGAGAGAAACTATTTCTAATTTTGATGAGTTACACCCTTTAACTTTTCATGAAGACACGGATAGATTGAAACCTCAGTGGGTTGTAAAGCGTGTTGGTGAACTTCTTGGCGATTCTGCTAACATCTCTACGGATGTTGGACAACATCAAATGTGGGCAGCACAATTTTACCCTTTTACTCGTCCAAACCAGTGGATAACTTCTGGCGGACTTGGCACTATGGGCTTTGGTTTTCCAGCTGCTATAGGCGTTAAAGCTGCGTGTCCAGAGAAGGTAAGCATTAACTTTACGGGTGATGGCTCAATCCTTATGAATGTTCAAGAGTTGATGACAGCGGTTGAGAAAAAAATTCCTGTTATTAATATTATTCTAAACAACAACTTCCTAGGTATGGTTCGTCAGTGGCAAACACTGTTTTATGACAAACGTCATAGTGAGACAGACTTATCTGTACAGCCTGACTTCGTTAAGCTTTCAGAAGCTTTTGGTGGAATAGGTTACAGAGTTACAACCAAAGAAGAGTTTGACTTTGCACTTAAAGATGCAGTTGAGAAAAATATTGTTGCATTTATAGAAGTAATTGTTGAGAGATTTGAGAATGTTATGCCGATGGTTCCATCTGGCGGTAGTTTATTTAACATGATGTTATTAGAGAAAAAGGAGACAAAATAATGACTGAAAATAGTGAAAGAAGAGTTGTTTCAGTTATTGTTGTTAATGAAGCGAGTGTTTTGTCTCGTATAACGAACCTTTTCTCTGGACGTGGTTACAACATCACATCTTTAACTGTTGCTCCGATTCCTGAGAGTAAGTATTCAAGACTTACAATCGTAACGTCTGGCTCAGTTCGTGTTATTGAGCAGATTACAAAACAACTGCATAAACTTATCCCGGTTCTTAGAGTTTATGAACATGCTGATTTGGTTGAAAAAGAGATGGCAATGGTGAAGTTTCCAATAACTGAAAACCTTAGCGATATAAACACTCTTTGTGAAGCTTATAACGGTAAGATTGTTAATGTTGGAGATAATGTAGTTATTGCCATGGTTACAGACGAGCCAAAAAGAATTGACAATTTCTTAGCTGTTATTAAAAGATACAACCCAAAAGAGATTGTAAGAAGCGGTGCTGTTGCACTTGAGAGATAGTCACATGACTTTAAGCAGCATAGCTAAAATTTTAGAAACAGAATTTAGTTATAATGATATAGAAATCACTGGAATGAATGCTCTAAAAGATGCGACTTCCTCTGAAGTCTCTTTTGTAGCGAACTCAAAATATATAAAAGATATTCAAGGCACTAAAGCAGCAGCTGTAATAGTGCCAGCATCTTTAGTTGAATATGTTCCAGCTGGTTGTGCAGCTTTGGTTGTTGAAAATTCTTATTGGTCAATGGCTACTCTCTCACAAGCTTTTGCTCCTGTTATAGAGAATGATGCATTGCCAATTGCCGAAATAGGTGAGGGGAGTAAAATCTCTTCTAAAGCCGAAATTGCTAATGGCGCGAAAATTGGAAAGAACTGTACTATTCTTGCTCATGTTTATATTGGTGCAGAAGCAGTTATAGGTGATAATACTATTATTTATCCTAGTGTAACAGTTTACAGAGACTGTAAGATAGGCAGTGATTGTATTATTCATGCTAACACAGTTATCGGTGCAGATGGTTTTGGTTTTGCTACAAATAATTTAGGCGAACATAAAAAGATTTACCAAAACGGAAATGTTGTCATTGAAGATGACGTTGAAATTGGTTCTAATGTAAGTATTGACAGAGCTGTATTTGGAACAACGCTTATTAAAAAAGGTGTTCGCATAGACAACCTTGTTCAGATCGGGCATAATTGTGAAATTGGTGAATATTCAGTTTTCGTAGCTCAATCAGGAAGCGCAGGTTCTACAAAGCTTGGACGTAATGTTGTAGTTGGCGGACAATCTGCATTTGCAGGACACTTAGAAATTGCACCATTTTCTACATTTGCTGCAAGAAGCGGTGTAACGAATAATATCAAAGAAAGTGGCAAGACTTATGGTGGTTTTCCACTGCTTGAGCAAAGAACATGGCTTAAGCTTCAGGTAAAAATAGCTAGACTATTGAAATAAAGTATTTTAATAGTCATTTTATGAAACAAAACTAAGGAGTTTTATATGTCAAAAGTAATTAATTTAAGTGGAACAAAAAAAGGTGTTATTTCGGTAACTAAAATAGAAAAGCCATATGGTGAAGATAGTGCTACAGTGGCAAGTATCGGTATATCTTTAACTGGTAACTCAGAAGAACCAGCATGGAAAGTACATATTCCAATGACTAATCTTGACGAGGTTATTGAAGCTTTAACAGCTTTAAAATAATTTTTACATAGTTCTCACATGCGCTGTGAGCACCGCGAGGAAGTACTCCTGGGGTGCCGTGGCATGTGGAAAATATTAAGCCTTAAGCTCTTTTACAAACTCTGCAATTCTTGCAATACCGGTTCTTATAGTATCAATATCAGTCGCAAAACTAAGTCTAAAGTAACCTTCACTTCCAAAAGCAACACCTGGAACTACAGCTACAAGTTTTTTATCTAAAAGATTTTTAGCAAATGTCAGTGAGTCATTGCTTACTTCTTTTATATTTACAAATAAGTAAAATGCGCCATCAGGCTTAGTAACACTTAATCCATCAATTTCATTTATAAGTACTACAGCTTCATCACGACGCTCTATAAATGCTTTTTTCATCATTTCTATATCAGCATCAGCACTACCGTCAAGACCTGGAATAGCTGCCATTTGAGTAATTGAATTAATATTTGAAGTGCTCTGAGACTGAAGTTTTTTAGTAGCTTTGATAAGCTCAGTATCAGCTGCTGCCATATAACCAAATCTCCAACCAGTCATAGCTACAGACTTACTGAGACCATTGATAGTTACTGTTCTTTTATACATATCTTCACTTACAGCTGCTGCAGAAGTAAAAATACCATCGTATGTAAGTTTCTCATACATCTCATCAGATGCTACAATAATATCAGTTCCTTCTAGGACTTTGCCAAGTGCTATAAGTTCTTCTTTAGAATAAATACAACCCGTAGGATTTGATGGAGATGTAAGTACAAGCATTCTTGTCTTTGGAGTGATAGCTGCTTTTAGTTGTTCGGGAGTTATTTTAAAACCGTCTACATCATGTGTCTCAATCTCAACAACTTTACCACCACAGTATTTTACTAACTCAGGGTATGTTACCCAATAGGGAGCAGGGATAATAACTTCAGCACCATGTTGAATAGTTGCTGCAAAGAGATTAAACAAAGAGTGTTTAGCGCCATTGTTTGCAATAATCTGGTTTGGAGCATAAGTCAGCCCGTTATCTCTTTTTAGCTTAGTTGCGATAGCCTCTCTTAAGGGCAGAATTCCATCAACTGCAGTATATTTTGAAAAGTTATTATTGATTGCAGCAATAGCTGCATCTTTTATAACCTGTGGTGTTCCAAAGTCAGGTTCACCCGCAGAAAAACTAAGGATATCTTTGCCCTCAGCTTTTAATTCTTGCGCGAGTGTAGTAATCGCGATAGTAATTGATTCAGATAGTGTGTTAATGCGGTCTGTTAGCATTGAAACCTCCAATAAAATATTATATATATTATACTTAAATAATATATATTATTTAATAAAATAGGGGCTTATTTAGTTTTTCATCGCTCTAATAAATGCTTCATAAATGTTTTCAAGTTCTAAGTCTTCTTCTAGAAGGTCTTTGTTGTCTTCAACTAAAATATGTTCTAGTACAGCAACTCTTTTTAATAGGTATTCAAACATCTCTTTATTAATATCTGGAAGCATATTATGCATTAATGGGTCTTGATTCCTACCTTTTTGTATAACATGAGCCGGAATACCAATAGCAGTTGAAGCGTCAGGGACTTCTTTGACTACAACAGAGTTAGCACCAATTTTTGCATACTCTCCAATGACTATGTTACCGAGAACTTTTGCACCGGCACCTATAACAGCACCTTTTTTTATAGTAGGGTGACGTTTTCCATGAGTAAGTGATACACCGCCAAGAGTAACCCCTTGATAAATAAGTACATCATCTTCTATAATTGTGGTTTGACCAATCACAACACCAAAGCCGTGATCAATAAATACTCTGCTGCCTATTTGTGCAGCTGGATGAATGTCTATGTTAGTTATAATCTGATTTATACCCATTATCATTCTTGCTAATCTTTTAAAATTGGAATTATGAAGTTTATGAGCTACTCTATACCATGCAATAGCCCATACACCAGGATAATTAAATAAAAAATCCATTTTAGAATTTAATGAAGGATCACTTTTATAAGCATTTGCGAAATCTTCTTTTATATCAGCATAAATTCCCACGGTGAACCTTTAGTTTGTAGTTCTTAGATAACCATTTTGTTCTAAAAATGTTTCAAGTTTCGCAAGTGTATCATTTTTTTCTTTTTCTGTAATAAAATCGCTTTTTAGCAAATCTGTTTTAAGATTTTTTAAAATTTCTTCTTCAGAATAACCAATAGAACCCAAAATCTCTAAAATATTTTTTGATTCAACTACGTTAGCTATTTCGTAAGATGTATCATCTATGTATATTGTATATTCACTTGGATGGGTAAAAAGGTTGTGATTCATACCCAGTGTTTCTTGATACGCTCCAACATTGAAAAAGCCTAGAAAATACTCTTCTTCATCTAAATTTACATCATGAAGATAAAGAGGCTTGTTGGGGTTAAAGCCTATTTCTCCATCGCTGTCACATGTTATATCCCACAGTGATGCTGCTCTTATAGGAGGCACATTTAAGTGGTGAAGAGGCATGACCGGAAAGTGCTGGTCTAATCCCCAATAGTCTGGTAAACTTTGAAAAATCGAAGCATTTATGAGATACCTCTCTTGAAGTTTTATATGCAGTTGTTCAAGTTCATCGGTCGGGTTAGATGATGAGAGATAAAGTGCTTTTTTTATAATATTATGCACTAAAATCTCAGCATTGGAACGGTCTTGTAAATCAATATAACCTAAATCAAACAGAGTTAAAAGTGATTCTATATGGTCAAGTGCATCATGCAGATATTCTGTGCAGTTTTTGTTATTTAAAAGTCTGTTTAGGTCTACAAGTTCATTCACTAAAGGAGGATTGACAGCTTTGAAATTTAATAGCTGTTCTTGATAATCGTGAGTAAAAAGTTCTAATACCGGAGTAATCAAAACTACGTGAGATGCCACTATAAATCTTCCTGATTCTGTAAAAATATTTGGATGTTTAACATTTTTAGCATCCATAATTTCTTTAATGGCAAAAACAACACTGTTTGAGAACTCTTCTATAGAGTAGT
Source organism: Helicobacteraceae bacterium (assembly GCA_024635885.1). Taxonomy (GTDB): domain Bacteria; phylum Campylobacterota; class Campylobacteria; order Campylobacterales; family Sulfurimonadaceae; genus Sulfurimonas. The sequence continues at coordinate 7,865 of JAGXIA010000004.1, forward strand.
TACGAGCTTTTGATTGCGTGTGTTGGTCATATTCTACAGCTAAACCTCCACCTATATTGATACTGTCAAGAGAGGAAGCACCCATCTTTTTTAGTTCTGCATAGATATTTCCAGCTTCTCTAAGTGCGCGCTTTAATGGTGCTATGTCGGCCATTTGAGAGCCTATATGAAAATGAACCATACTTAAATGCTGGAGCAGTTTTTCTGCTTCTAGTAGTTTAATCGCTTCTATAATCTCTGTTGAAGTCAGACCAAACTTTGCATCCATTCCTCCACTTTTAGCCCATATTCCACTTCCTGCACTATGTAAGCGTACTCTTATCCCTATGTTTGGAACTTTTAAACTACACTCATTTGCAACTTCTATAATTGTCTCAAGTTCACCTAGACCTTCAATAGTAATAGTGATGTTATGTCCACTCTGAGCAGCGATGAATCCTAAAGTAATCATCTCTTTATCTTTAAAGCCATTGACGGTAATATTAGCTCCGTATGGAGTTTTGCTCATAGCCAAGATAAGTTCTGCTTTAGAACCTGCTTCAAGTCCATAATTAAAGTCTTCACCTTGCGATGTAATAGCTTCTACGGCATGTGGAAACTGATTTACTTTTAAAGGAAAAACAGCATTAAAACTACCCATATAGTCATTGTCTTTCATAGCCTTGTCAAAGTATGAATAAAGACTTGTAATTTGTCTTTTTATAAGGTGTGGGAATCTTAATAAAATTGGTCCTCTCACATCATTTAAACGAATTTGTTCTGTTATTTCCAAAAGAGATGGCATAGATTTGTAATTTAATTTTAATTGGCCATCTTCAATAATAAAGTTGTTGTTTGACCAAATGTCAAGTCCGTAATTTTTCATTTATGTAACCTATATATGTAATTTATGGTGAAAATATTTGTCTATATCAAAATATATTTCACCATTGTTGTTTTTAAAAGTAAGAAGTGATTTATTTAAATCTTTTATATTCTTTACACCCATAACACAAAGTACTACTTTCATGCTTTTAATAAGATTATCATGATAGTTTCCTATCTCTTGAGCTTTTTTAATCACAAGATATGATGCTCTTTTTTTAGGGTCTTGTGTAGCGAGTCCTACAGGGCAGACATGTGAACCAAAACCTGAACACATTCTAGCACGTATACACCCGGCACTCATCATAAAACCTCTGGCAACACCTATTGCATCCGCACCCATGCACATTGTTATGATTGCGTCATCAGGAGTTAAAATCTTACCACTCGATATTATTTTTATACTATCACGAATTTCATATTTTTTAAGCATTGTATCCATTACGTATAGAGCATTATTTGTTGTCAATCCAACTGATTCCATAAGTTCTAGTGGGGCTGTAGCACTGCCACCCTCACCACTGTCAATAGTTATAAAGTCAGGTAGATTTCTACCATCATTTTTTCTTGCAGCCATTTCAGACACCATCTCTTCTACTGCTTTTGAATCTGAGACCACTATTTTAAAGCCAACAGGTTTTTTAGAGAGTTTTTGAAGTCTCTCAACAAAGTCAAGTAGGTGAGTAGTAGAATCAGCAAATGGAAAACGATTTGGTGAAAATACATTTTTACCCTCTGGAACACCTCTGTAGTAAGCGATGTCTGCAGTCACTTTGTTTGCGGCAAGTTTACCGCCCGTTTGTTTTGCCCCTTGAGCAATTTTAATCTCTGTCATACGGCAAAATTTCATAACTTTTTGATATTTTAGTTCATCAAACTTTCCATCTTCATCACGAACACCATAAAGACCGGAACTCATCTGAAAAACTATGTTTGGTAGACTTTGAGGCACTTCTTTTGGAAAGTCTTCTAAATTAGCAGACCATTTAACACGAAAGAGAACATGAGAAGTAGTGTCATATATATAAGTATTTTGAGTTTTTTTATGAAGCAAAATAGTTCTATACCATTTAAGTGCTATCTTACGGTTGAAAAAAAAGTCTCCAACTTTAAAAACAAACTCAGCCCAAGGGGTACTTTTAATTATATCAAGATACTCTGCATTTTTTAAATCTGGTTTCAGTGTGAAAAGATGGTTAGAAGTGAGTGAACCTTCTCCAGTATTTATAGTCAAATTTGAATTAACTCCAGCTATAGCAAATGCACGAACACCTTCAGGGCTAATAGAACCATCGCTCATAGCAGATCGGATAATAGGTGTATGTGAAACAAAAGGAATTTCTCTTTCTTGTCCAAAAACAACACTTACATCTTCATCTACTTCATCTTCATTGAGTACATTTGTGGCATGTTTTATAATAAATCTAGAACCTCCAAATGGCTGAGCAACAGAAAAAGATTGATAATTAGG
>JAGXIA010000021.1 GCA_024635885.1 Helicobacteraceae bacterium
AAATGTATTAAAGTAGTTGTCTTGTAACTGAGTCATACTCATAGTAACATCATTAATTTTGATAGAATCTCCGCCAACTGTTCCAATTTTTTCAACAGCCATACTTTCGTCTAACATAGCTTCAAAAGCTTCACAGTTTTCAGGTTTAACTTCAATGATAGCTCTACTCATAGACTCTGCGAAAATATCACGCTCATCTTCAACTGTCATTTCAACATCACAACCTAGACCTGAAGTTGCAGACATCTTAGCAAGTGCGATAGCTATACCGCCAGAGCTTGCATCTTTAGCACACTCTAATAAGTGCTTTTTGTTCCCTTCAATCACCAGGTCCCATAGAGCCAACTCATTTTTGTAGTTTATTTCAGGAAGAGTACCGGCAACTGTATGACAGATCTCTTTCATATATAAAGAGCCGCCAAACTCTGACTTTGACTCACCAATTAAATAAAGTGCATTGCCCCCACCTTGAAAGCTTGACATTAAAACATTGTTCTGGTCATCATTTACACCAACAGTCGCAATAGACGGAGTCGGGAAAACTGATACACCGTTTGTCTCGTTGTATAAAGACACATTTCCACCGATAACCGGAGTTGTAAGTTCTGCACAAGCCTCTTTAATACCAAGACAACCTTGACCAAACTGCCACATGACTTCCGGGTTTTCAGGGTTACCGTAGTTCAGACAGTCTGTAATTGCAAGTGGACGGGCACCGCTCATTGCAACATTTCTACCACTTTCAATTACAGCAGCAGCAGCGCCGCCTTTAGGGTCGATGTAGCAGTAACGAACATTACAGTCAGCTGACATTGCAAGAGCTTTGCCATTTTCCTTGACACGAATAACAGAAGCGTCTAACATGCCGCCTTTTTTTATAGTATTTGCTTGTACCATTGAGTCATACTGCGTATAAATCCAAGATTTATCCACAACTTCCATTGATTTTGTAAGTGTCTCAAATGCATCTTGATTTGATACTTTCTCAAAATCATTTATAGTAACAGATGCAAGTGCATTTAAATAAGCAGGACGAGTCATAGGGCGGTTAAGTATTGGAGCTTCTTCACTAACCGGGTCAACAGGAACCTCAGCACATTTTTCACCATGCCAGAAGAGTTCCATATTTCCTGTTGCAGTTACTTCACCGACAACAGCGGCATCCAAGTCCCATTTTTCAAAAATATCGATAATTGCTTGTTCTGAACCTTTTTTAGCACACAAAAGCATACGTTCTTGAGATTCACTTAGCATAAAGTCATAAGGAGTCATATTCTCTTCACGGGCAGGAACTCTGTCAAGGTGCATTATCATACCTGAGCCAGAACGACCAGCCATCTCAAAGGCTGAAGAGGTAAGACCGGCAGCGCCCATATCTTGGATACCAATAACATGGTCAGTTTTGAAAAGTTCTAAACAAGCTTCAAGGAGAAGTTTTTCAGTAAAAGGATCGCCGACCTGAACCGTTGGACGAAGTGATTTTGACTCTTCAGTAAAACTATCAGACGACATTACCGCTCCACCAAGACCGTCACGACCAGTTTTTGCACCAACATACATTACCGGATTTCCGGTTCCTTCAGCTTTACCGTAAAAAATCTCATCAGATTTTGCGATACCAAGAGTAAAAGCATTTACAAGGATATTACCGTTATAGCACTCATCAAAACTTGTTTCTCCACCGATAGTCGGAACACCCATACAGTTTCCATAACCGCCGATTCCCTCGGTTACACCACGAACCAAGTAACGTTGATGAGCTGAGATTTTATCGTCATTTAGGATATTACCAAATCTAAGAGCATTTAAGTTTGCAACAGGACGGGCACCCATTGTAAAAATATCTCTCATAATCCCGCCAACACCAGTTGCAGCACCTTGATAAGGTTCTATAAATGAAGGATGATTGTGTGATTCCATCTTGAATACAGCTGCATAACCATCACCAATATCAATAACACCGGCATTTTCGCCAGGACCTTGAATAACCCATGGAGCTTTTGTCGGAAAACCATTCAAATGAATTTTAGATGATTTATAAGAGCAGTGTTCACTCCACATAGCTGAGAAAATGCCTAACTCTACTAAGTTTGGTTCACGCTTTAAGATCTCTTTTATATGCATATAATCATCTTGCGAAAGCTTATGGCTAGCTAGTTGTTTTTCAATGTCTGGTAATTGTTGGCTCACAGGAGTTTCCTAAAAATTTAATTTTTTGGTTTTTTAAAGTGGGATTATATCTAATTCGTAGTAAAAAGAGTTTTAATGAAAAGAAAAGTCTTTAATATCTCTAATATTTTTCTTCAATGAAAAAATATTTATATACTCAATTTTTAAAATTTCATACTCTTTCTTGGCATGTGGAAGTTTAATTTTAAATTCATCCTCAACACCTTTTCCCATCATCGCTCTGGCTAAAGGTGAGTGAACAGATATAAGTCCATGTTCAGGTTCTGACTCTAAAACGCCACACAAAGTGTAAACCTCTTCTTCATCAGTCTCTATGTTCAGTATTGTAACTGTACTTCCAAAACTAGCCTTGGCATGTGCAAATGCTGAGGGGTCTATTATTTGTGATTTCTGTATGAGTGAATTTAGGTAGAAAAGTCTTCTGTCTATAAAACGAAGCTTCTCTTTTGCTGCGTGGTAATCTGCATTTTCACTTCTGTCACCCTGAGCAGCGGCCACAAGTTTTTCTTCTGCTACAGTGGGTTTTTCAACTTCTAATAAATATTTAAATTCTTTTACTAGAAGATCGTACCCTTGCAGACTCATAGGTTCTTTCAAAGAAGCGCCTTAATTGTTAAACCCTAGAATGTAATAAGTTTTTTTATTATCGAGTTGCTGTATCGTTACTTTAAACTTCTCACTGAAATGTTGAATTTTCTCGTGTGCTTCTTCTGCAATTTCAGGACTTGGTGCTGCTACTTTTATCTTAAAATAATCATTAGTATTTGACATAGCCACATATGAGTCATCAACTCTCAAAGAATCGTGTAAATCCGTAATATGCTTTTGAATTTTTTCATACCCCAAAGTATTCTCTTCAATTTTTTGAAGTTGTTTAAGTAAAGCCTCATTAGGCACATAACCTAGCTGAGTAAGCATCGCGTCTCTTTGCATTTTTATTCCTTATGTAATTTATAAAAATAATAACACTTTTTTGTAAACATTCAGTACTTTATTTACTAGAATTCACTATAATTACTAATTAAACCAACAAAAGAGAAAAAAAATGACTGAAGATATATTTAAAAAGATAAAACAACTGCCACCATTGCCGGAATCAGCGATGAAAATTGAGGCTGTCTATCAAGACCCGGATAGTAGTTTTAATGATATGGTTAAAATTTTAGAAAAAGATCCTCTTTTAACTGCAGATATTTTAAAAGCTGCTAATTCTCCTCTGTATGGTTTTTCTCGAGAGATAAATGCTATTTCTCAAGCAGTTGGGCTTTTTGGAATGGGTACAGTCAGAGGATTCGCTCTGGCTTCCATAGTTAAAAAAAGTTTTGCGCTTGATCTTTCTCCTTATGGAATTAATGACGATATGTTCTCAGCATTATCTAAAAAACAACATGCTCTTATGACGAGCTGGTGTATTAAAAAAGAGAATAAACTACTAGGTGTTTTATCACCTGCAGCATTTTTAGTTGAAATAGGCAAAGTTTTAATCTCTCAACAAATCATTGCAGAAAATAAACAAGAAGCTTTTCGTGAGGCTCTTGTAGAACTTCAAGATGTTGAAGCTGCTGAGAGAAAGATAGTTGGTGTTGACACTCCAGAGGTTAGTGCCACAGTGTTTGAGCATTGGAGATTTGAAGAGAGTCTTGTTTCTGTTATCAGAAATTGTCAAAACCCTGAAAAAGCCGATGAAGCTGATAAAAGAGCAGCAAGCATTTTGCATGTAGTAAGAACTGCTGTTCCAATTAATGGTGTAATTACTGATGATAGTATTTCCGAGGCGAAAATGTTAATAGAGAAATACAAGCTTGATTTACCAAGCTTTGAAGCAAGTATAGAAAAATTTAACGAACTATAAATGAAATCTCTACTTATTCGACTCACTCTTGGTTTGAGTGAGCAAGACATCAGCCCTGATGAGCGTGTTCATGTCAACAACTTCTTAAACAAAAAGTACCTTACATTTAAAGATAAAATCTACAAATTTAATTCTAAATACCGTGCCGGAACTTTAGGTCTTGTTCAAGATGGTACTGCTTACTTAAATGTAATTGGCGAAAATGTTCGTGATTTATATATAGGCGAAGGTGACTTATCAACGGCAAAAGAAGGCGATTTGGTAATCGCGCAAAGACTTTTAGGAGTACGTGGAACTCCGCGTGCAAAAATTGTTGAGATTGTTGGTCGTGCAATCAGTTACAGTGTTGCTTATATAATTCAAAAAGAAAATCACAGAGCTTTAGTAGATTTAAAGACTGACTTTCCTGTTGGCGCACAGATGAGTGAGCAAGAATTAAATTCTTATGAAATAGGTGATGTATTTAAAGTAAACAATCAAGAAGATCTTGTTATGCAAATACTGGGAAATATTAACGACCCTCTTGTTGATGAAAAAATAGTACTTGCTCAATTTAACAAACATGATGAATTTGAGCCAGAAGTTTTAGAAATTGCATCTTCATTTGAACCTGTTAAGGCTTCAAAATACCCAAAAAGAAAAGATTTAAGAAATTTGCCTTTTTGTACCATAGACCCGGTTACAGCAAAAGATTATGATGATGCTATTTGTTGGGACGATGAAAACAGTACTCTTTATGTAGCTATTGCCGATGTTAGTGAATATGTAAAACCTTTTGGCCCTATAGATAATGAAGCAATATATAGAAGTTTTTCTATCTACCTCCCCCATCGTTCTATTCCTATGCTTCCTCGTCAACTCAGTGAAACACTCTGTTCTCTTCAACCACATGTTGACAGACTTGCCTATGTATTTGAGATGAAACTAGACCTTAACACTTTAGAAGTAAGCTCTTCTAAAGTATATGAGGCGATTATTCATTCACAAAGAAGATTTAACTACGAAGAGATTGATGAGTTTTTTGAGGGAAAATTAAAACCAAAAAACAATGAAGAAATTAAAATATTTGAGTATTTAAAAAAACTAAGAGTAATCACTGATGCCCTAAAAGCTAAAAGGTTAAAAGTAGGTTATGATTTTCGCTCGAATGAGTTGGAGATGTTCCTAGATGAAAACTCCAACATAACTCATACAACTTATGCAGAAGAAACACCTTCTCATTCACTAATAGAAGACTGTATGCTTCTGGCAAATAAAGAGGCAGCTTCTCAATTTAGTAGAGGTATATTTAGAATTCATGAACCGCCAAGTCAATCTAAACTTCAAATACTCTATCAGGAACTAGCCGGAATCGGCATGTTTATAGATATTAAAACTACAATTAAAGAGACGATTTCGGATATACAAAGACAAGCACGAGAGATGGATTTAGAGTCTGAAGTTGATACACTCATTATCCGTTCTCAAATGCAGGCAAAATATGCGCCAATGAATTCAGGTCACTTCGGTCTCGGTTTTGAAGCATATACTCATTTTACTTCTCCAATTAGACGTTATTCTGACCTTATTGTACATCGTTTACTCAAAGCTATAAACAACAATGACACCCAAGAAGGCTCATACGTTCTTAGAAATATAGAAGCCCTCAGTATGACAATTAGTGAAAAAGAGAGAGAAGCGAGTACTGTAGAAAATGAGTTTATGGCTAGAAAATTTGCAAGATGGGCAAATGAGCATATAGATGAAACATTTAAGGCTAGAATCAATGCAACCGAACCAGAAGTCAAAGCTGAACTTCACGATGAGATTATGGGGGCAAGACTCAACATCACTTCTCATGCAGATGTGGTACTTTTTGAAGATGTCCTAGTTAAGATAGAACGTGTTGATATACCAAAGGCTAAAATTTATGCCAGTGCAATTAAAATCGAAGAAGATTAGTGTATAAAAATGAACTAGATAAACATATACAAAACGGGTCTCTCTCCAACAGTTTTGTATTCTTTGGGGAAAGCAGCTTTTTTATCGATTTATATACTAAAGCAGTTAGTAATGTCGAAGATTCTTCTGTCATTTCATTTTACTATGATGAGTACAATTTCAACTCTGCCAAAGCACATCTGTCCCAAGGTTCACTTTTTGGAGATAGAAATATTTTAATTATCAAAAGCGAAAAAAAAGTCAACAAAAGTGAGCTTGACATACTTATAGACTTTTGTGAAAAGAACACAGACAATATTTTTGTATATGCTTACTATGGAAGCGACCATAAAACTTATGCAAAATCTTTTTCAAAAAAAAGCACAATGAGCGTAAGATTTTTTCATCCTAAAGATTTTGAGGCTGTGAATATTATTGGGCAAATTGCACAGGAAAAAAAAGTAAATATAGACAAATACTCGATTGCTCATCTTTTACAAATTCATAATGGCGATGTAGCCCTGGCTTGTAACGAAATAGATAAATTCAGAGTTTATGACAAAGCTATAACAACAAAAGATATAGACAATCTTGTTTCTGGTTTGGCAGAAGTCAATATAGATGATTTCATAAAAAAGATTTTGAATAAAAAAGATTTTTCAAAAGATTTAAACAATATGTTAGAACATGGCGAAGATGAAATAAGAGTAGTCACAGCAATCACAGCTTACTTGACACAACTTTATATGTTTAATATTTATATACGTGTTAACGGTGCTCCAAATGCCCTAGAAATACTAGGTTACCCTGCCCCAAAATTTGTAGTCGATGAAAAAGCGGCATTGGCTCTAAAATTTAAACCCAACACCTATTCAAAAATACATGAACTGCTTTTAGATAGTGAACTGAAGATGAAGTCCTCACATATAGATAAAGAAGCAATTTTACTCTCAACTCTAATAAGAATGCAAAAACTACTATAACAAGCAAAGTTCTTTCCACATGCCATAACGAGCGAAGCAAAGTGATAAAAACTGAAAGAGTGATGTAAATTCAAGGAGTCTAGCGAGGAAGCGTACACAAAGTACGTGACGAACGTAACGACGCAGAAGTTGCGTCGCTATTTTAGTTTTTAGTTTTAGTTTTTAGAAGTGTCTACTATTTTATTACTTCCAATCCATGGCATCATTTCACGAAGATTATTACCAGTCTGCTCAATCAATGAAGCTTTAGCATTTGTACGCTCAGCATTCATACGAGGGTAACCTGATTGACCTTCAAGGATAAAGTCTTTTGCAAAACGGCCATCTTGAATTTCTTTAAGAATTTCTTTCATAGCTGCTTTTGAATGTTCATTGATAACACGTTTACCAGAAACATAGTCACCATACTCAGCAGTGTTAGAGATTGAATA
>JAGXIA010000110.1 GCA_024635885.1 Helicobacteraceae bacterium
TAGAACACCAGATTGAAGATTTTCGTTATTTTAGTTTTGAAGCCTATTGCAACAGTATATTGGTGGCAAGTGGTGTATTTATTGTATCTGTGACAGAAATATGAAAATTAAACAATCAGGAATTATCTTGAAATACTTATTACTTATTTTTATAAATATATTATTTATTGGCTGTTCAAAGATGACTATAAGCAATTTTGATAATTTAAATAACTCTACTGCTACTAATAATTTAAAAGAAGATATAAATCGGCTTGTAGAGCCTCTCATAAATGGGAAGGAAGATGTTGGAATAGTTGTTTCTGTACATAAAAATAATAATAATTTTACATATACATATGGGTATAAAGACAACTTTCACATAAATCCTATACAAGAAGATACTATTTTTGCAATTGGTTCATCAACTAAATCAATGGTGATATCTTTGTTATTAATATTAGATAGTGAAGGATATTTGTCGCTAGATGAAACTATTGGGAATATATTACCAAAAAATCTCCATTATAAAGATGAAAACGTTCGAAATATAACTTTAAAAGAATTAGCCCTTCATTCATCAGGCTTACCAAGAGAACCATTAAGTCTGGAAAGTTTATCATTAGCTGTTAAATATCAATTTACCGGAAATAATATTTATGCATATATAAATCGTGATTATATGTATAAATATTTATCTGAAATGACTATTAATAAAAACCCTAATAATAAAGCTGTATATTCTAATATTGGGATTGCTTTGTTAGGACATGCTCTTACATTGAAAATGAATAAACCCTTGGAAGAATTATTAAAAGAGTATCTATTTGAGCCATTAGATATGAAAAATACTGCATTTACTCTGAATAATAAACAAATACAAATGTTATCTGAAGGACATGTGGGTGATCTTCCTCTATTTATGAATAGAAATGAACCTTTACAAAATTGGAAATTTTCTACATTCATGAAAGGAACAGGTGGATTATACTCGAATGCAGAAGATATAATGAAATTTTTGGAAGCAAATTTAGGGCAATCAAATACAAAAGTGGATGTTGTTTTAAATAAATCTCATGAAATTTTAGCAAAAGATGATAGTTTATATTTCACACTTGGATGGCAAGTTCAGTACATACCAAAATATGACACATATATTTATTTTAAATATGGCGTTATTGCAGGATTTAGTTGTTACATGGGTATGGAATTAAAAAGTAAAACGGCAATAGTGGTATTAAAAAATAATTTTAATTGGGAAGACAAGATTGGGCATCAGATACTCCTTGAAATGGCTTTATCAAAGAAATGATAGATTATAAAAGGGAGTGTTTTTCCGTAGATTTTTTCTTAATGACCCAAATAATCAAAAACTATCCTAGAGTTTAGTATTATTTTGATAAAATTTCCTAATAAAGATTAATAATTATTATGTTTTGGAGATGAATTGGAATTAGTGGATATCTTTATTATAGGTGCTGGACCCGCAGGTTCGATTTCCGCTGCGAAGCTTGTTCAAGAAGGTTTTAGTGTAAAAGTTGTTGATAGATTAAAGTTTCCAAGATTTGTGATTGGTGAATCGCTTTTACCTAGATGCAATGAACTGCTTGATGATGCGAATATGCTTGAGTGTATACAAAAAGCTGATTTTCAATTAAAAGGCGGTGCTATTTTTGAGAGTGAATATGATGATTATACAGCACTTGATTTTTCTAAAAATATGGGGCAAAAGTGGGGCAGCTCTTTTCAGGTCAAAAGAGAGAAATTTGACAAGTTGCTTATTGATGATGCACAAACGAAAGGTTGTGATGTTGAGTATGAAACAGAAGTAATTGCTTATGATGAGAATGAAAATATAATTACTGTTAAAAATTTGGATGGACGTGAGAAGAGGTATAAGGCTAAAAAAGTTTTAGATGCGTCTGGATACGGGAGAGTTCTTCCTCGTTTACTAAATCTTGAAGCAGAATCATCTTTGGCTCTTCGTCGTGCTGTTTTCGCAAGAGTTGACAATGATGTTCGTCCAACTGATGAGACGAACGGATATATTATTATAAGTGTAGTTGGTAATAATGATGCTTGGATGTGGAATATTCCGTTTTCTGATGGGACAACATCTGTTGGGATTGTTTGCACTGAGAAGTATTTCAACTCCTTTGGCATGAGTGATGAAGAGTTTTGGGAACATACCGTTTACGCTTATCCGCCAACTGCAAAAAGGTATAAAAATTCTAAAAGAACAGTTGATGTTGGCTCTATTGTAGGCTATTCATCAGCTGTTACAAAACTCTTTGCTCAGAACTATATTTTAACAGGGAATGCATCTGAATTTTTAGATCCTGTTTTTTCTTCCGGTGTTACCCTTGCACTCGAGTCTGGTTCCAAAGCTGCAGAGCTTGTCGCAAGAGAACTCAAAGGTGAAGCTGTTGATTATCAAGTCGAATATGAAGATTACATGATGATGGGAATAAACGTATTTAGAGATTATGTGGATGCCTGGTACGATGGAACTCTTCAAACTATTATTTTCTCAGATAAAGCAAATGCCGGGATTACCAAGAAAATTGTGTCTATATTAAGCGGCTATGTTTGGGATGAGAAAAACAGTTTTGTAACATCTTCAAGACTCGCACTCAAAACTACATATGAGATTTTAAAATAATGCTGCTTGATGGCTTATATGAAGTTGTAAACAAAGAGAAAGACCAAGCTACTGTAGAGCTAAGTGATAAAGAGCATCCAATTTTTAAAGCTCATTTTCCATCTAATCCTATTTTCCCAGGATTTGTGCATTTTGAGATAATCTCAGCTCTGTTTGATATAGAAATAACTACTATAAAAAAGGCAAAATTTACTAACACAGTATCACCAAAGCAAATTTTAGAGTACAAAAGAAACGGTAATAAGTTTACTGTATTATGTGAAAGTAAAGAGGTAGCAACATTTTCGTTATAAATGATAAAATCAATGGTATAATTTTTCAACAATTAGGAATAAAGATTAAATGATAATAGATGATAAAACACTAAGTTACAAAAACTTTATAGATGCTAGTGAGATTAGATTGAGCGACTCACAAGAATATATAGATTTTGTAAATGCAGGACATAACTTTTTAATAGAAAATATTCGTAATGGAAGACCGATCTATGGTGTAACTACGGGTTATGGAGAGGCTGGCCAAAATTATGCAGCTTTTGAAGAAGCAGAGGAACTTCAATACAATCTTTTTAGTTTTCATGGCTGCGGTGTTGGTGAATATCTGAGTGAAGATGTTAGCCGTATTATGATGATAATAAGGATGATAAGTCTCTCTAAGGGTAAAAGCGGTATCAGTTATGACTTACTTAAAAGATTTGAACTTTTACTTGAGAAAAAAATATACCCTCTTATTCCCTCTCAAGGTTCAGTCGGTGCTAGTGGAGATTTGACTCCTTTGTCATACATAGCTGCTGTTATTGCAGGTGAGAGAGAAGTTGTTTATAAGGGTAAGACTTTACCAACAAGTGAAGTGTATAAAACATTAGATATCAAACCCTATAGTTTTAAACCAAAAGAAGCTCTGGCAATCATGAACGGTACGGCGGCCATGAGTGCAATAGCGATTGATGCTATTGAGAAGTTTGAGGTTTTACTTAGTACTTCGGAGAGTTTTGTAGCATCCATTTTTGAATTATTACTTTGTGACATAACACCTTTGGAACCATTTGTCCATGAGAGCAAACCCTTTGAGGGGCAAAAAAGTGCAGCCTCGAACATACTTGAAAAATGTGCAGATTCAAAACTCACTCATGAAGCTTTTAGCAGATATGAAAACTTTCATTTAGAAAAAGAACTCAATATTCAAGACAGATATTCTATACGTTGTTCACCTCAAGTTCTTGGCGTTATACACGACAATCTCGCCATTGCTAAAAAATGGATAGAGACAGAGATAAATGGAGTGAATGATAATCCTCTCATAGACCATATTGGCAAAAAAATATATACCTCCGGTAACTTTTATGGCGGGTATGTCGCACATGCTATGGATACCATGCGTATTTGTGTTGGAAATTTAGCAGATTTACTTGACAAAGAGTTTGCTCTTTTAGTTGATCATAAATTTAACAAAGGCTTGGGAGAGAGTTTAAAACTAAACACAAAGTCTACGCATCACGGGTTCAAGGCTATGCAAATAACTCTTAGCTCATTGACTGCAGATGTTATTATGAATACAGTTCCGGCATCATTACATTCTCGTCCGACTGAGTCACATAACCAAGATAAAGTAAGCATGGGAACAACTGCGGCACTGCACTTTGCAAAACAGTTGCCAGATTTAACAAATATGCTCAGTATTGCTCTTCTTGGCATGGCACAGGGTGTTGATTTAAGAGGTAGAGAAAACTGTTCACCATTTTTACAAAAAAACTATGATTCTATAAGAGCCGAGGTTACAAAACTGACGCATGACAGAAGAATGGATCTTGATATAAAAGTTGTAAATAAAATGTTAAGAGATGGACAGTTTAGATGAAAAAAGTCTTGATTACAGGTTCAACAGGTGCGATTGGTGAAGCGTGTGCAAAATACTTCCATGATAATGGCTATTTTGTATATCTCCATTATAATAGTAATGAAGCAAAAGCAAAAGAGCTAAACAAAGAACTGTCTAATTCCGAATTACTGCAGTTTGATATAACTAAAAAAGATGAAGTTGTCCGTGCTTTGGAAGAATTAGAACTCGATGTTCTTGTGAATAATGCAGGAATCACTAAAGATAATTTATTTTTTTGGATGAGTGATGAAGAGTGGAGTGATGTTATAGACACCTCTGTAAATGGAACTTTCTATGTAACAAAAGCAGTTCTTAAAAAAATGATTCTAAAGAAAAAAGGCTCTATAGTAAATGTGGCTTCTGTCTCCGGGCTTGTTGGAAATGCCGGTCAGACAAATTACTCAGCTGCAAAAGGAGCCATAATTGCATTTACAAAAGCCCTCTCGGCGGAGGTTGCTAGGTATACAATCCGTGTCAATGCAGTAGCTCCAGGCTTGATTGAGTCTGACATGACAAAAGAACTCGACTTAAAAGAGATGAAAAAAGCTATTCCTCTAAGAAGGATAGGAAAACCTGAAGAAGTGGCTGAATGTGTCTTTTTCTTAGGTGACAAAGCATCGTATGTAACTGGAGAAACTTTAAATATCAGTGGTGGAATGGTTCGATGAACAAAAAAAATACTACAGTAGTCATAGTCCCAACTTACAATAACCCAAAAACCATAAAAGCTGTAGCAAAGGACATTTTAGAGCATGGTTTTATTCCAATCATTGTGGATGACGGTTCTGATGAGCCAATAGAGAATCTTTTTTTAGATGAAGAAAAATCTGCAATTCATTTTGTAAGACACAGTATAAATAAAGGTAAAGGTCAAGCTATTGTCAGCGGTCTAAGAAAAACCAAGGAACTTGGTTTTACATACGCGCTCAGCATGGATGGAGACGGACAGCATTTAGCTTCACAAATTCAAAAATTAGTTGATGTTTATGAAGATGATGCAATTGTTATTGGTGCTAGAAATTTTGATTTAAAAAATGTACCCAAAGCTTCAAAATTTGGAAGATGGTTTAGCAACTTTTGGGCTTGCTGGGATACAGGACAGCTTATTACCGATTCACTTTCAGGATTTAGAATCTATCCTGTAAGCATATTATCACTCCCTATAAAAACATCAAAATTTGACTGGGAAATGGAAGTTCTCGTCAGACATGCGGATGCAGGAAAAATTATCAAAGAGGTAGCGATAGAATGCTATTATCCAACTCCTGAGGAGAGGGTCAGCCATTTTAGAAAATTTGGTGATACAGCATCTATTGTCTTGGTTCATCTCCAAATACTGCCTTTTAAATGGACAAGATTTATACTTGAAAAATTAACTCGTAAAAAAAGAGAATTGTGAGAACTAAGCAAAGAGGAAGTGGATGGAGCATAAAGCTCGTATTTAACTTATACAAGCTTTTTGGGTACAAATTTATCTATTATCTTTTGTATCCTATTACTTTTTTTTATTTTATATTTTCAAAAAATGTTAAAGAATCTTTAAAAATATATTATAAGCATTTAAATATTGAACTGACTAATAAAATCTATTATGAGCATTTAAGAGTCTTTGCTATCACAATGCTTGACAGGTTCATCACAAAAGTAGACAAAGAAAGTTATACATTTTTGTATGATGATAAAGAGACCCCTCTTGAAATATTTACTAAAGGAACAATTCTTTTATTCTCTCATTTTGGCGGATGGGCAGCATCTTCAAGTGTTTCCCGTTCAAGCAACAAAATGAATATTGTCATGCAGGAATCTATGCTAGATGCGATTAAAAGTATAGAAGACTCTCTTGAATCTGAAACAAATGTATCTATCATTGATTTAAAAACTGGTCCCATCAGCGTTTCTATTCAAATAGCAAATGCTTTAATGAATGAAGAGATTGTAGCAATAATGGGTGACAGAGCCTCTAATAAAAAAGCTGTGATAGAGCTTGATTTTTTGAATGAAAAAGCCTATTTCAACAAAAATCCATTTCAAATTGCCTATAAAATGGATAAGCCTATATTGATATATTTTGTTATTTTAGTTGGTATGCAAACATATAAAATAGAATATTTAAGAGTGGATGTGGACAAAACTAAAGCTGAAGATGAAGCAGTATTCGAAGCAGTCAAAATCTATGTAAAAGAGTATGAGAGTATCATAAAAAGATATCCAAATCAGTGGCTTAATTTCTATGATTTTTGGGATAAAGAGTTTAAGAGTTAATTATGAATTTCTCATTACTCACACCTCTCTTTTTAATCGTACTCGTAGTTGCATATTATTTGACTGATATAGAGATTATTAAGATGATTCCTGCACTTATATCAGCCCTGTTTTTTTTACTTTTTTTATTTGCATATTTATATGACAAAAAAATAATTTTAAAGTTCACTAAAAAGTTTTATAAAAAAGACTTAAATCAAAATGAGCTAGAGTATATAAGCAGTGGCGATGGCTATTGGGCTATTGTTACATTTATTAACAGTGTGATTCAGGCAGTATTAGCACTGTATGCAGAGAGTGTTTTCTGGGCACTTTATATCTCTGTGGGTTGGTATTTGTATTTTCTGTTGGCTTTGGTATTGCAGGTCGCTTATGGTAAAGTGTATGTAATTAAAAGAAACAAAAATAAGAGAGAGGGATGATGTTTAAAGCAGCAGTAATTGTATCTTTATTTATAAGCTTGGCATTATCGAGTAGTTTTAACTTTAGTGAAGTTCGCTACAGTGATGCGTTAGATAGATCTATTGAATTTCATGGGATAATAACTTTTTTAGAAGACGGTCTTTTTATTGAATATAATGACATTAACAAATCATTGAAATATAGCGCAGATACTTTGGTTTATGTGCAAGACAACCAAGAAGTAAAGCTTGGTGAACAAGAAACTAAAAAAATAATACAATATTTCGATGTGCTAATGCTTCTTCGTGGTAATAATGAAGAGCAGTTATCAGCTCAATTTGCCATAAAGAAACTTCAAGATAAAAGTATTTTAAAGCCAAAAGGAAATTTGGAGAAGTTTATAAAAAAGATAGAACTCATAAAGATTGATAAGATGTTAAAAGAAGTAAAGCTTTTTTTAAAAAACAATGACACCATAAAGATAAGCATTCAAGATGAAATACGTTAATTTCATAATTCTTTTTATCCTTCTTGGGCTTGGAGTTATCTTTAAAAATGATATCCATATCTCGACAAACCTATTATCACTTTTTGCTTCTAAGGATACTATAGACAAACTAAGTATTGCAGATAAGCTTGGCTATTCAAAAGAGATGTTAATAGCCGTCAAAGGCTTTGATGACTCATCTAAGCGTAAAGTTAGAGAAATATCCAAAAAATTGGTGAATTTGCAAGATATCAGTAGAATTCAATCAACATTTTTCCCCTCCTCTGAGATACTTGAATATTATAAAAAAAAGTATCCGATTTTAGCAACTTTCAATAATAAAGAACAAACAAAAAGCAGCATAAACACCAAGCTACAAAAACTCTATGATGCGCAGTTTACAAATGTATTTTACTCTCCTATTGATAAAAATGATCCGTTGAAACTTTTTGATTTGAAAAATGAAAAACTCTCTGTGAATGCCCAAGATGAAGAATTTATAAAGCTCGGAAATTATGGTTATCTTATAAAAGCTTCTACAAATATATCACCGTCCCAAATGGGTAAAGCAAAAGTTTTATATGATGAAGTAAATCTGCTTCTAAGTTATTACAAGGATGTTACTGCTTTTGCTCCGTTCTTTTATACAGTTGAAAATTCGCAAAAGATAAAAAACGATGTTAAATGGATAGTTCTGCTATCGGGAATTGTACTGCTTCTTGTGTACTATTTACTGTTAAAAAATATATCGCTGCTTATTCATATATTAGTTGCCCTAGTCTCTTCTATGTTGTTTGCAATTTTAGTGAGTTCACTGTTTTTACATGAGCTTAATGCTCTATCTTTAGCCTTTGGCATGACAATCACAGCAGTTAGTATCGACTATTTATTGCACTATTATTTTCATAATTTTTATAAGAGCAAAGATAAAGTAGATAAAAATGTTTTGTATGGCTTTTTGACCACTCTTGGAGCATTTGGAATATTCTCACTTCTTCCTATTCCTATGATTTCTCAAATAAGTCTTTTTGCCGCTCTTTCACTGTTTTTTGCCTATGTTTTATTTACCTTTGTTTTTCCTCTGCTAAAAATTGAAGAATATCAAGTACAGCCGCATTTAACCCAAAATCCCAAAAAAGTTCCTGCATATATATTTTTTATACTATCTGTACTTCTTCTTGGCTTTAGTCTTGTCAATATAAGAGTAGATGACAACATACGAAATCTGGATTATCAGAATACTAAACTTCAAAAAAGTGAAGAACTGTTTAACAGTGCACAAAAAAAAGAGCTGTTTCCTGTTATGGTCAAAGCAGCCACAAAAGATGAACTGATATCAGAGTTGTATAAAATTCAAGACAAAGTAGATACTACTTTTTCATTTGCAGACTTTATCCCTGCCAAAAAGAAGTGTTTGCAAAAAATAGAATTATTAAACAGTTACGATTTTGATAGATTGAATAAGCTGTTAAATGAAGAGGCTTTAAACATCGGATATAAAAGAGATTATTTTAAGAACGCCTATAAATTTAACAACAGTGATTTGTCATGCACAATAGAGAATTTTAATATTTTTGAGTTCTATAATCTTGCTCTGTATTATGACCAAGAAGAGTACTACACACTGGCTTTTGTAAGTGATATAAAAGCTGCACAGGAGCTAAAATCTGTAGAAAGTATATCGATAAAAGATATCTTTAAAGAAGTGTCCGTAGAGATGTATAAAAACTTGCTTATCTACTCTTTTATTGTATTTGCTTTTATCATTCTTTCGCTTATCTTATTTGTAAAGCGTAGATTTTTATATGCTTTAAACTATATACTTTTTCCTGCTAGTTTTGTGCTTTTTGTATTGTCTACTAATTATGAAGTAAATATTATGCATATATTTTCTCTTATTATTTTAATCGCCATAGGCATAGATTTTGGTATTTACATGAGCAACACAAGCAGAGAAGCTACAACTATGCTGGCAATAAAGTACTCTTTACTGAGTACTTTTGGAGCATTCGGCGTTTTGATTTTCAGCTCAATCGTAGCTTTAAATTCTATCGGCTTAGTTGTCAGTTTAGGTATAGCGTGCATATATATTTTAATGAAAGTAATGAAATGATTTTTGAGTATATATATCCAGACGATACAAAAGAGATAATTAGCCTGGACTTTAACAAAAATAAAAATGATGAATGGGAATATATCAACAGTGTAAATAAGTTAGAATTTGTAAAGAGATTTTTATCGGCATATAGCCTTGGTCAAAAGATAGTTCTATTTGATTCAAAACACAAACAGTTGCTAGATTTTTATAATGATAATGATATTAACAAGCTTGAAAATATACAAAAAGCAGAAACAGTATCTCAGATGCTTTTTTTTACATCCGGAAGCAGTGGGTTTCCACTTGGAGCCTTTAAATCAAAAGCAAATCTATTGACAGAAGTAGATACTTTAAAGAGACTATTACAAGGTTATAATATCAAAAGAGTGGTTGTGACTGTTCCGTTTGTACATATTTATGGAATTATAGCTGGGCTGCTTTTACCTATGCATTTAGATAATGTAAAACTTATAGTAAAAGAAGATTTTTTACCTTATGAATTACTCGAAGAAGCTTCGCAAGAGGACACATTAGTAATCACCACACCAGTATTTATAAAAGCTTTGTCAAAGTTAGGCGTCAGCACATCTTTGTCATCAACTGTTTTTATCTCATCTACAGGTCCTTTAAGTACGGATTATGTAGAAATATTTGAAGATAAATTCAGCACAAATCTACTGCAACTTTTTGGCTCAACAGAAACAGGCGGTATAGCATATAAATTTGGGAAAACTGCAAGATGGAGCACTTTAGAGCATGTTAAAATCTCAACAAAAGATGATAAACTAAGTGTAACTTCACCTTTCATATCAGCATTTCTTTTAAACAAAAAAATAGTGCCATTGCATCAACCTTACATTACAGAAGATATTATAGAATTAGATGAAAATGGCTTTACACTTGTTGGACGTAGTAATAAGCTGATTAAGATCGCAGGAAAGAGAATCTCCGCTATACAAATAGAGAATATCCTCGAGTCTATCCCTGAAATTACAAAGGCAATAGTAGAGATAGTATATAAAAAAGAGCTTTTAAGAAGCGAACAAATTGTGATTACCCTAGAAGCCCGTAAAAAGATAGATAAAAAAACTATTAAAGATAAAATAAGCCACTACTATGGTGTTTTAACAATACCATTTAGTGTTAATTATGTTGATAAAATCAACTACTCGGCAATGGGGAAAAAAGTTTTATTTGAATTGTAATTAATTTTTTGAGTATATACAAAAAATGTTAAAGAACAAAATATTTTCTTTGCACCTAATGTTTTATACCCTTTTTTCTTGCATCATTGCCCTATTCTTATATCCCTTGTTTTCACACAGGTATTTTTGAAGTCGTCATACTTATCGCATGTGGTTTGCACAAATGACTCCTGGGTTGGGTGGAAAGAACAGCTTGTCTTATAATGGCAAGTGCTGCTAAACTTTTCCCAATGCTGACATTTTTCAACGCATTCGAGATTTTTGTATGTATAAGTCGTCATTTCGAACAGACACTTTTTATTAAAATTGTCCCAGTACTGGCAGTCTTTGAGAGCTAAGGGTGTATCATCAGTTAAGGATTGACCACAGGTTACGGTGAGGTTTCCTTGACTATATGATCCTCCCATGTCGAGGTTTATCTCTTTTGCTGCGACATTACCTGCCAAAAATGTTACCACTGCAATTAAAATTATTAACACATGTTTTTTCATACTTGGACTCCCTGTTATCTTAATTTATTTATTGGAACACTGTATCATAAAGATACTAAATAGTAATTATTAAACTAATGTTTTAACTTTTTGCCGATGTATAAATTTGACACGAAAAATAATCTCTATAAAGAAAGTATAAGTTTCTTTTAAATCAAACCGCTAAATCTATTTTTATCTCAAGCAGTTCTTCTATTTTTTCTTGATTAAATCCAGACAATTTTTCATTTTTAACAATCAACAGTGGTCTTTTAATTAAAATAGGATTTGACATAAGTAGATTTAGGGCTTCTTCTTTGTCTATGAGGGATATGTCTAGTTCTCCATTTTTTAAAACAGGGGCATTTGGGTTGAACCATTCACTGATAGGTTTGTCTTGAAAAAACATCAAGAGGTCATTTCTCTGCATATCATGATGAAGTAAACTTCTTTCAATAATAATACAGCCAGAATTTCTTAGAATTTTTTTCTGCTTAGTGTTGGTTTTACAACCGGGTTTATTATAGAATATTATCAGATTCATCCAACTTCCACTAAGTCAATTGCTTTGTCTGTTAAATAAAAAGTTTCAATACCATCATCATGAAGGTTCATACACTCACCTAGAAAACCGGCTTCATTTAGAGTTACAATTGCCTTATCTACTAGCTCCTTATCTAAACCAATATATCCGGCTATATCTTCAGCATCATAGACATTATAATTATCTTCATCGCTGAGATTGTAGATAGCTTTCATAACACTTTTAATAATATTGCTCATTCTTTCTCTTTTAATATATTTATGTGCTTTTGCCAAATAATTTTTTGTAATGGATGCAAGTTGATACCATCTATCCATTTCTCAAACTCACAGACGTAATGCAATTTAATATCATAATGCAATTTTTGTACTTGTTCACTCAGCGTCTCTAAATAAGCCTTCCCTTGCTCAATATTGAAATCACCTAAGGGTTGCAATCTACGCTTCAAGCCTTTAGATAACTTCTCATCAAGATGTTCAGATGCAATACTTAAGAAGATTGAGGCTGATACAGGGTTGGCATATGTTTCATTCCATATACGTCCGTTAATCATCTGATCATAGGCTAAATCAAAAAAAATTGGATATTTTTGTAGTACTGTAACTAACTCTTCAAAATCATCGTCAATCATGGCACGAAATAGCATTCTGCTTCTGTTTCTTATTTTATGTCGCAAAGCATCATCTTTTATAACTTGCGGATTAAGTATATTAAAACGCTCCAGTGCTCCAAGTCTTGAATGGTTAAAACCCATAATAGCTACAGTTGTATCTTCATCTGCAACCTGATGAGGATGTGAACCGGATGGACGATAGAATGCCCATTCTAAGCGTGCTTCAACATCCTTATGCTTAAGGTATTTTTCATCACCTTTTTTCTCGTAGTCACTCTCATTTTGAAGCTCTTCAATCTCATCTTTATAATTTAACTCATTCATATCAAGTTCACTCTAAATATCAAAATAAAATACATCGCCATAGGCTTCAAATCTTTTCATATTCTGTTTTTCACTTACTAAAAAAAGTGTATTCATCGGTGGCGCACTCTCAATCTTAAAAAAACCGTCACTTAAAACCATTAGGGTAGATTCCATCTCACTCTGAGTATTCAAATACTTTACAACAGGTTCAAAAAGCGTACCGCCATTTCCTTTTTCAAACACTACGGCAGGTTTAATATCCTGAGCATCATAGGTAACAATTTTGTCAATATCAACACTCTCATCAAATGGGAGTACAGTAACTTTAAAGTCACTGCTTATTCGTAAAACGGAGTCAATAATCCCTAGAAATTTTGAAAATGTTTCTTTCTTTATGCTCATAGACCTATCAAGTGCAATGTATAAATTGAGACGATTTTGTTCTTGGGTGTAGCCGGGAAGATAGATACCCTGATGGATAAACCTACGGTTAGGTCGAGAGAAATCACTCTTCTTGTCAAAGAAACTCTCTGTCATATAAGTATGAAGCAAAGTTTCTAAATCAATTTTCGGACGGATGACTTCATTAATGACTTCTAAAAAAGATGAGGGAGTATTACCCTGTTTCTTTGCAGCTCCCATAGCCTGAACTATAAGAGTGTTTATCTCTTCTTCTGCTGAGTCTGTGTCGCCTTTGTTTTGGATAAGGTCTAACTTTTGTTCTTGCGGGTTTTGCTCGTCTGGTGTCCCTTCCCCGTCTTCAACTTCTTGGTAAAGAATATTGTAAACTTCTTCAACACTTTTGTCTCGAAATTTTTCCAGTATCACCTCGTTTTCAGGTCGCTCACCTACCCGCTCAAAATCACTGAGCAGTAAATTTATAACTATGTCACTGCTTCGATTCCACATGCCATGATTTCTCTCACCCATTCTAAAAGCGTGTTTGAGTAATACATGAAGTATTGTGTGCGCATAGATGTATTTAAGATGTTGCTCACTCAAACTC
The DNA here is from genome assembly GCA_024635885.1 of Helicobacteraceae bacterium. GTDB lineage: Bacteria > Campylobacterota > Campylobacteria > Campylobacterales > Sulfurimonadaceae > Sulfurimonas. The sequence continues at coordinate 13,913 of JAGXIA010000110.1, forward strand.
TCCGACATGACTGCATCTACAAAAATAGAGATACCGTCAGTCTCAAATATTTCATGTTGATTAGTTCTGAAGTGCATAGGCAAGGAGAGTGCCATCACGCTTAAGAACGGGTGGTCAAAAAGAAACTGAACTCTTATTTTTTCTAAAGAGGTCGCAAAACTAGATGATATATTCGCCATACTTAGCCAACCACGCGTCAAAAGCACTGTGAGTTGCTATTGATTCATCTTTTATGATGATATCTTTAATCAGCATGACACCGAATTCTGTCGGCAGTGTCTCACTAAAAATAAATAGATGTTCTTTATGTTTGTCAGAACCGTCAAAGTATTCAACCAGTGCAGAGACAAGAGCATACAAAAGAGCCGGCTGATTTTTAATCTGGGGATAATCTCCGTCATAAATCGCCCGTATATCCGGCAGTTCTTCGTAAATTTTTACATAGGAGACAAACTCTATTCCTGCGCTGTAACCAACTGTTCCGTAGATTATTGAAGTAATACTTTTTATGTCATCTTTTGCTTTTAAAATAGAAGATAACATGTGATAAGACCTTGGTGTTGCAAAGGCTGGGTTTGCATCGTCCTCTGCAACTGGCTCAGTTGAGAGTAAATCTGGACGAAAGCTCAAAAACCCGATTACAAAAGGGTGTAGCCCTGCTCTAATGGCAAAAAGTTTAAAGTCATCAAAACGAGCCTGCACATGCAGATGAACCATACGGTTTGCCAAAGGTGTCGGCATACGAAAGACTACACCTCTGTCACTTATACGGTTACCTGCACAAATAATTCTCCAACCCTTTGGCAGCATATACTCACCCATTTGTCTGTTTAATACAAGTTGGTATATTGCTGCTTGGACTGAAGGCGGAGCAGCATTGAGTTCATCTAAAAACAAGATACCCTCAGAATCCATATCTTTTGGAAAAAAAACAGGAGGCATCCAAACTGTTTGATTGTCTTTTATAGAGGGCACACCGCGCAAATCAACCGGGTCCATTTGAGAAAGGCGTACATCAACCAGCTCTAAATTATTTTTATTGGCTACATCTGCGACTATATATGACTTACCGATTCCAGGACTGCCGTGAATGAAAAGCGGAGTATCGGTATTTAAAAGTGTATCTATATGAGTATAAAGCTCTGTGGTTGATATAGCAGGCGTCGTCATGCGCTTACCTCACTTAAAATACATCTAAAACACGTCTCTTGGTCATTACAACTTACACATGCCGGAGCTATAGAGTCTATGCACTCATACAGGTACTTTTTCCAGAGTTTATCTTTTGGCTTGTCTTTAGCCAGTGAAGTAAAGTTTTCCATCATAAATCTTCCCATCTCTGTTCTGCTTTTAAAACCTAAATCTTCATAGAGATGGTTCATCTCGAGTGATGTTTTAGCAACCTCATCAGCTAAAAATTCTTTGGCATGTGGATTTGAGGCATTTGCAACTAAAAGGTTTTTAACATCTTCATACATTTTTATGTGTTCTTTATTCATATCTCCATCTCCACCATTTTTCCCATTGTTATTTCTGCAACTTCTTGACCAAAAAGGACACAAGCCTTTAATTCTTCGTCTGTCGGAATAAGTTTGATTTTTAAAGGAGAAACAGGGAGTCTGAACTTCAACCAACGCATACGGTCATGTAACATTTCAGGTGCTTCACCTGTCCAGCCGTAAGAACCGAAACTAGCTCCTATTTTCCCACCACTCTCTAAATATGCCATACAGGAAAGTAAGTCCCATGCCGGCTTTACTGCATCTCCGTTAATAGTCGGTGAACCGACGATAATCGCATCAGACTCTTCAAGCAGGTCAATCATATTTCGCTCATCCAAAGATGCCAAGTCATACATACTTGCGACTACACCCTCAACTAAATCCGCACCCTCCATAATCTTTTTTGCCATTTCCTGTGTATTGTCATAACTTGACATATAAAAGACTGAAATCATCTTTTGACCAAACTCATGTTTTCTAAATTTTTCCTCACTACTCCACTGGGCATATTTATCTAAATAATACTGAGGGTTTGAGCGTAAAATTGGGCCATGCAATGGAGCAATGATGTCAATGTCAAATTGAGCATAAAGTTTTAGCGCCTGGCGTACATACTGCTTAAACGGACGCATAATATGGTCATAATAGTATTTAAAAGCGTAAGAGAAATCACCGACTTTATCATCAAAAAGTCTTTCATCGTAATAGTGACTTCCAAAAACATCACCACTGAATAAAATCTTGTCTTCATGCAAGTATGAGCTCATAGTATCTGGCCAATGCAAAAACGGTGTGCTTAAGAACTCTATTGTTTTGTCTCCAAGAGAGATTATTTTACCAGTATTTGCTACTTCAAAAGGGATATCTCTTTTGATTAGACCTTTTAACATCATTACAGCTCTTCCTGAGATAATAAGCTCAGCATTAGGAGCTTTCTCCATTAGTTCAATAAGTGCACCGGAATGGTCAGGTTCAAGGTGATGAAGCACAATATATTTTATTTCATCATACTCGCATAAGCGTTCCAGAGCATTAAAAAAGTCTTCAGAAAACTCTTTTTTAACAGTGTCCATTACAGCAACTCCCTCGCTTCCACGAACGAGGTAACTGTTGTACGAACTGCCGTTAGCTGTTTTCATAATAATATCAAAAGTACGGATTTGCGGGTCAAATGCCCCTATAAAGTTTACACTCTCTGTAACTTTTGTGATTTCGCCGAGCATTAGAAGCCATACGAGATTACAATCTCGCCCTCATCAGCTTTAACGCTGCATTGGCACATCAATCGCAGTCCGCTTACATCGCTTGCTAAAATTTCAAGTGCTCTAATCTCTTTTTCATTTTTATCGTTTAAGTATTGCATACCGGACTTGACCTTAGCTATACATGTCAGACAATCACCGACACGGCATCCAAATTCCATAGAAGCACCTGTCTTAGTGGCTACATATCGAAGTGATTTATCCTTTGGTACTTTGACATTAATATTATCATCTTCTAAAAAAATATTTATCATAAAAGTCCCTCTTTCTTATAAGAGTTTTTAATGCATTTCTTGTTCTAGATGTAGTATTTAATCTACTTACTTGTCCCATACATTAACTGAAGGTAATCATGTATATCACTGAGAAAAAATAGTCTATTATCACGTTCTTCAAAGTGACCTACCCATCCGGCATCATTTTTCAATACTTCTTGAGAGGGGTGTACAAACTCGTTATATGGCAAGAGTGCTTTGAGTGGTCCACAATCATTTATCGCATTTGTAACAGCTTCAAATAAATCATCAAGAGCTTCAACATCATCCGTTAAATATAATAAACCATCTTTTTTGAAAAAACGGTATATATTTAAAATTTTCTCAGCTTCACTGTTTTTAGACTTTTTCATTTTTAAATTCATAAACAGAATCCTCTATTTTTTATTGGTTCCTACAACA
>JAGXIA010000111.1 GCA_024635885.1 Helicobacteraceae bacterium
TTAATGGATTTGTATGCTGGCTTTTAAATATATATCTTTGCATTACATAAAATACTTTTTAATTATTCTAATTGCCTTGGTGCTTTTTTTAGTCGGCTTTGATTATATGGAAAATGCAGGTGATCTTTCAAACTCTGCAAACTTGGTCTTGATTTATTTAGTATATAAAGCATTTTTTGCTATAGATATGCTCTTACCACTTGCTCTTGTATTTGCAATGGTATCAACGAAAATATTTTTAATCCGCTCAAACGCCCTAGTCTCATTTTATTCTTTAGGGTATTCAAGAATAGAGGTACTTCGACCTTTTGTTGTTGTATCTACTAGCATAATCGTTATTTTTATATCTCTGCATGCACTTCCAAGCTTCGCAAGAGCAGATGAGTTTTCAAACAACATACGCAAAAATGCTGAGTACTTAAGCCCTACAAGAGACCTTTTTTTTACATATAAAGATCAATATGTATATTTTTCAAAGATGTATCCACTGCAAGAAAGAGCAGAGGGAATCAGGGTGTTTAGTATTAAAGACAACTCACTAAAAGAAGTTCTGGTTGCTAAAAAAGCTATATACAGAAATGATTATTGGCATATGAAACAAGCAGATGTTATAACAAAGCCAGATGACCTGACTTTTGACTCCTTAGGTATAAAAGTCAACAGTGTGGATGACATGAAAATACTAGAAGGTTTCAGACCAAAAATACTTGACCAGGTTTATGAGGGAAAGGTTAATTTTACAATTATGGACGCAGTTGATGCAATATTTTTACTTCAAAATCAAAATATAAGTATAAATACTATCAAAGGTGCTTTATATAAAATATTTATTTATCCTTTCTTTGTTCCATGTTTGGTTATAATTATTTTCTTTTTTGTGCCGATAAGTCCAAGATTTTTAAATGTTTCATTGTTTAGTTTTGGAGCAATTCTGGCTACTCTTTTAGTATGGGGAATATTATTTATGCTGATTGAATTATCAAATAACAAAACCATTCCTAGTGAACTTGGTGTTCTTGCTCCTATTGTGATTTTATTGTTAATTGCCATAAGACAATATAGGCATTACAGAGTCGTTACATAAAAATATAAGTACTTTTTTGGTAGAATAAGAGTAAAAAATATTTAGGACTTTTATGATAAATTTTAAAGAACTCGCAGGTGAATACAAGACTCCTCTGTATATATATGATTTAGACTATATGAGCGCTCAATATCATGAACTAAAAGCAGCATTTAAAGGAAGAAAGTCAATCATGGCTTACGCTGTCAAAGCAAATTCAAACTTGAGTGTTGTCAAACATTTTGCAGATTTGGGAAGCGGTGCTGATTGTGTTTCTATAGGTGAAGTGCGTCGTGCCTTTTTAGCTGGAATACCAAGTTATAAAATTATTTTCTCTGGTGTCGGCAAGACTGATGATGAGATACGTGAGGCTATCGAGAAAGATATACTTTATATCAATGTCGAGAGTGAAGCAGAACTTGGTCGTGTAGAACTTATAGCCAAAGAGCTTAATTCCACATGCCGAATCAGTATTAGAGTAAATCCAAACATTGACCCAAAAACACACCCTTATATTTCTACAGGCTTACATGACAATAAATTCGGGGTAGATTTAAACAGTGCAAAAAGAATGTATATCTTTGCAAATAACTCTGAGCATTTAGACCCTGTCGGAATTCATTTTCATATAGGCTCTCAGCTAACTGAACTTAAACCTATCTATGAGTCGGCTGAGATAGTTGCTGATTTAGTCCGTTCACTGCAAAACATAAAAATAGAGCTAAAGTTTTTTGATATTGGTGGAGGTCTAGGAGTTAAGTATGATGATGAGGTTACGATTAACCCATATGATTATGCTCAAGCAATATTAGGCACATTAAAAGGGCTCGATTTAACAGTTGTTTGTGAACCTGGAAGATTTTTAACTGCAAACGCAGGTTATTTTTTAACCAAAGTCTTATATGAAAAACAAAATGGTGATAAAAAATTTGTAGTAGTAGATGGGGCAATGAATGACCTTTTACGTCCTGCTCTTTACGGAGCATATCATAAGATAGAAGCCATTACAGAAAATACAGCAGAGATGCAAAAAGTAGATATTGTTGGTCCTGTTTGTGAAAGTGGAGATTTTTTCGCAAAAAATTATTTACTCCCAAAATTAGAGCATAATGACTTATTAGTCATACATAGTGCAGGCTCTTACGGTTTTGGTATGGGAAGTAATTATAATACTAGAGGCAGAAGTGCTGAAATTGCGATAAAAGAGGGCAAAGCAAGAGTGATCCGTAAGCGTGAAACTTTTGATGACTTAGTAGCTTTAGAGCTAGAGTTTTTGGATTAATTTCTTGCAGAACTTTTTTGATGTTAAATCGGTAATAAATTAAAAATGAAACAAAATTGGAGGTGTTCACTTGTACTTTCTTGATGTTCAAGGTACTTTAATCAGCGATATTGATAAATCTCCTATACGGGGAAGTATAGAGTTTATAGATATGTTAAATGATAAAAAAATCCCATATATGGTTATTACAAATAATACAAAAAAAGCATCTATTGATTTTTATAATTATCTTAAATCTGTAGGATTTAATTTTGGTTTTGAGAAATACCTTGATCCTCTTATGCTTTTAGAATCTCGTGTTTCTAAAGAGGCAGTAGCAGCCTATGGTGCAGATGATTTTTTACAAACTTTAGTAAAAATGGGTTATATATTGGACTATAAAAATCCTAAGACTGTACTCGTTGGACTTAAAGAAGATTTTATGCCAGATGAATACGCACAAATGATAGACTTTTTACTGAGCGGTTCATCTTTGGTTGGTATGCATGAAACATCGATTTATGTTAAAAATAATAAACGATATCCCGGTGTTGGCGCAGTTTTGAAGCTTTTAGAATTTGCTACATCTGTTTCGTATGATGTTGTTGGAAAACCAAGTGAATCATTTTACAATGAGGCTTTAAAGATGTTACAAAAACAAAATCCACATGCCAAGTTTAATGATGTCATTATTATTAGTGATGATGTCAAAGGTGATTTAGGTGGAGCAAAAGAGATGGGTATGAAAACAGTTTTTGTAACGAGCGGAAAGTATAAAAGTGAAGCAGAGATAGTACCATTTTTAAAAGAAGAGCTTAAACCTGATCTTATTTATGCAGATATGTATGATGTTTTGGAGGCAGTATGAAAACTTTAGATGATTGTAGAAACGCAATTGACAATATAGATAATGAGATATTAGAACTACTCAACAAAAGAATGGGCGTCGTCAAAAGAGTTGGAGAGATTAAGCACCAGAATGGAACTGCCGTATACAGACCAGAAAGAGAAAAAGCTATAATCGAAAGACTTGCCCAGCGAAGCAAAGACAGAGGCGGTGTTTTAAATAGAGGAGCGATAGAAGCTATATTTCTAGAAGTTTTCGCTGTTGCAAGAAACATTGAGCTACCGGAGAGAATTGCATATTTAGGTCCTGAGGGAAGCTTTACCCATCAAGCAGCAGAGAGCCGTTTTGGCGGTATGAGTGAGTATCTATCTCTTAGTTCTATCCATGCTGTATTTAAAACACTTGAAGCCAAGAGAGCTAAATTTGGTGTGGTGCCAATTGAAAACTCCAGAGATGGAATTGTTGGAGAGACACTTGATTATCTTGCTAAAAGTTCTGTAAAAATTGTTGCTGAATTATATATGCCCATTCATATGTCATTTGTAACAAAAGCGAATAAATTAGAAGATATTAAAAAAATATATTCTAAAGATAAAGGCTTTGGTCAATGTAGAGATTTTTTACTTGAACACGGCTTTATAAATATTGAGCTTATCCCAGTAGAATCAACAGCAACTGCTGCCATATTGGCTGCAAAAGAGCCTAACTCTGCTGCGATTTGCTCACATATTGCAGCAAAACTTTATGGTGTGCCAACTCTTTTTGAGAACATAGAAGATGAAATTGACAACTCAACCAGATTTGTAATTTTAAGTGATTTTAAAAATGCTATATCAGAAGAGGACAAAACATCAATATTAGTCCGTTTAGAAGATGGGGTTGAAGCTGGTTCTTTAGTTCGCTTTTTAGAAGATTTTAATAATGAAAAAATAAATCTTTCAAAAATAGAGTCTCGTCCCTCAAGAGATAAAAGTGGATTTGGATATTGGTTTTTTATGGATTTTGATGGTCATATCGATGAGAAAAAAGTACAAAAAGCGATATCAAAACATCAAGATGAAGTAACATGGCTTGGAAGCTATGTAAAGGGTGAAAGTTGAAATTTAATAAAAAATTGGAAAGTATAAAAACGTATGAAGCCGGCAAACCAATAGAATTGGTTGTCCGTGAATTTGGCATTGATCCAAAAAATATCATTAAACTTGCATCAAATGAAAACCCTTACGGATGTTCACAAAAAGTAAAAGATGCTGTAGTTGATATTATTCCAAAAATGGCTCTTTACCCTGATGATTCAATGATAAAATTAAAGAATGCTTTGAGTAATCGTTATAAAGTTAAAAATGAAAATATTATAATTGGCTCTGGAAGTGACCAAGTAATAGAGTTTGCTATTCACGCGAAAGCATCAAGTGAAAGTAAAATACTCATAAATAGTGTGACTTTTGCAATGTATGAAATATATGCGAAACATGTTGGTGCACAGATTATAAGAACAGACTCACAGCACCATGATTTAAATGAATTTTATAAACTTTATTTAGAAGAAAAACCGGAGATAATTTTTTTATGTACACCTAATAATCCAACCGGAGATGCAATTGATTCAAAAGAGCTATTTGATTTTATCTCGAAAATTGACAGTGATACTTTGGTTATTGTTGATGGTGCTTATATGGAATATGCTATTGGTAAGGATGCCAGTAAAAAAGTGGATCCAAAAGAGTTAATAGAAAAATTTGATAACGTTTTATATTTGGGAACTTTTTCAAAGGCTTATGGTCTTGGCGGTATGAGAGTTGGATATGGTATCTCAAACTCAAAAATAATAGAAGAACTTTATAAATTAAGACCACCATTCAATATTACAACCCTCTCTTTAGAAGCAGCAAGTGTTGCATTAAGTGATGAGGAATTTGTAAATAAATGCATAATTAGTAATTTCCAGGAGATGAAACGTTATGAAGAGTTTGCAAAAGAGCAAAAAATAGATATAATTAAGAGTTATACAAATTTTGTTACATTATGCCTAAATAACAGACATAAGTCTTCTCTAATTGCACAAGAGCTTTTAGAAAAAGGGATGATTGTCAGGGATTTGAGTGGTTATGGAATGAATGCATTGCGAGTAACAATTGGTAAAAAAGAGCAAAACGATCGCTTCTTTGAGCTATTAACAGAGATTATATAATCGTAAGATGGGAATTTAATGGATTTTAAAGCACTTTTTTCACAACTCGTTGTACTCTATACAAAACTAACAAAACAGCAACGAATTATAATAGCAGCAGCTATTACAGGGATTGTTGCATTCTTAATTTTTATGGTTGTATATACAGCGAGAAAAACTAATGAAAGTAGATTTGAAGTACTTTTTGATTCTTTAAGTTCTGCCGATGCCGCTAAGGTAGTTGAACAGCTAGAAAAAGATTCAATTCCCTATGAAATAGGAGATAACAACGTTATCAGAGTTCCTAAAGATGTAGTGTACAAGCAAAGAATATCTATAGCTGCACTTGGTATTCCAAAAGACAGCGGAGTTGGATTTGAGCTTTTTGATACGCAAGAGTTTGGAGCCACAAGTTTTGATCAAAATGTTAAATATCTTCGCGCATTAGAGGGTGAACTCTCTCGTACAATTAATGCTCTCGCCCCTATTGAATTATCAAGTGTTAGTTTAGCGTTGCCTAAAGAAACACTTTTTGTTGAAAAAACGGTATCACCGACTGCTTCAGTTATGATAACTTTAGTAGAAGGCAGAAGACTCTCTTCTAAACAAATCAGAGGCATAAAAAACTTGGTTGCGGCTGCTGTAACTAAACTGACCCCAGAAAATGTAATGCTAGTCAATAGTGATGGAGAAACTTTAGGTGATGAAGATGAAATGGCTCAAATGGGCGAATTATCATCTGCACAACAAAGATATAAAGAAAAAGAAGAGAAAAAAAGACAAAAAAAGATAATTCAGGTTTTATCACCTTTTGTAGGTGGAACTAAAAAAGTAGTTGCACAAGTTACTATTGAATTTGATTTTTCGATTAAAAATTCCACTTCTGAAATATTTGATCCTGAGAATGTTGTAAGAAGTGAACAGAATAGTGAAGAAAAACGTGAAGGTGGTACTCCTGCAGAAGTTGGCGGAGTTCCAGGGACAGTTAGCAATATAGGTCCTGTTCAAGGATTGAAAAGTAATCAGATCAGCGAAAAATATGAGAAAACCACTGGAACAACAAATTATGAAGTTGGGAAAACTGTTTCAACCACAAAATCTCAGTTTGCGAGAATAAATAGAATTACTGCAGCTGTGATTGTTGATGGAAAATATAAAAATAAATTAAATGCTGATGGTCTAGCAACTGATGAACTAGAGTATATTGCTCTTGATGAGACAGACCTTCAGGCTATTAGTTCACTAGCTGGAAGTTCCATAGGAATTGATGAGGCCAGAGGGGATCAACTCTCTGTTAAAAATTTACAGTTTAAAAGAGAAAGTGTATCTGTGGGAGAAGACAAAGTATCACAAGCACTTGTCTTTAGTGAAACTTATTTGGCCCCATTCTCTGGACTGTTTAAATATATTTTTGTTTTTATTCTTTTACTTATACTATACAAAAAAATTATTTCTCCTTTCGCACAGAGAATGCTTGAGATTTCAAAAGAAGAAGAAAGTTTAATGAAACCTATTCTTGACATAGAAGATGACGAAGAAGAAGATTTAGTTGAAAAAGTTCAGGCAATGAGGAAAAAAGTTGAGGATCAACTTGGAGTCTCAGGTAGCTTTAATGAAGATGAACTCAAGCATGATGTTATCTTACAAAAAGTAAAAACGATGGCAGAAGAGTCTCCAGAAGATATTGCATCTCTTCTTCAGGCACTTTTGGCAGAAGAGGCTGAGAACGTTCCTTCTAAGCCAGAAAGGAGTACGTAATGAGTTTATCACAAGCACAACAAGCAAGATTTGATGAGATGCCTACAGCGGAAAGAGTGGCTATTCTTTTACTACAATTGGGAGAAGAAGCGACATCTGCTATTTTTTCTAATTTAACTGTTGATGCCATTACGGAAATCTCAAAGTATATAGCAGGTGGAAAAAGTATAGATAGAGCAATCGCTACAGCTGTTCTTGAAGAATTCTACGCAATATTTCAATCAGGTCAGTTTATTACATCTGGCGGTATGGAGTATGCAAGAGAACTTCTGTATAGAACTTTAGGTCAAGAAGAAGCTAAGAAAATTTTGGACAAACTATCCAAAAGTATGCAAAATACACAAAACTTTGCATATCTTTCTAAAATTAAGCCACAGCAGTTGTCGGACTTTATTATAAATGAACATCCTCAAACAATAGCACTGATTTTGGCACATATGGATCCGGGTGAAGCAGCTGACACTTTACAGTATTTTTCAGATGATTTACGAAGCGAAGTGACTATGAGAATGGCAAAACTTGGAGATATTTCCCCTTCTGTAATTAAAAGGGTTTCAGCAGTTCTTGAGTCTAAACTTGAGTCTCTTGCTTCCTACAAAGTTGAAGTTGGTGGTCCAAGAGCTGTTGCAGATGTATTTAACAGACTTGGTGCAAAATCTTCTAAAGCTACTTTATCTCAAATTGAGCAGGTAGATGAAGAGTTGGCAACACTTATTAAAGAGATGATGTTTACATTTGAAGATATGGTCTCACTTGATAAAAATGCAATAACTGAAACACTCAAAGCTGTAGATAAAAAAGATCTTATGTTAGCTCTTAAAAGTTCTCCAGAAGAGCTTAAAGAGAAGTTCTATGCATCCATGTCTGAGAGAGCCAAAGATGCATTTAACGAAGAGATGCAGTTCCTTGGTGCAGTTAAAATGAAAGATGTTGAGATAGCTCAAAGAAAAATTGTTGATGTCGTTAATGGATTGGCTGAAGCAGGGAGTATCCAAATGGGTGCAGCTAGCGAAGAGATGGTGGAATAAGTTTTGGCAACAATTATTCACAGAGATAATGTTACTGCCCATGTTATAGATAAGTATAGTTTTAAAGTTCTTTCTACGGGTGGTTCACCAGAAATACAAGCAGTTAAACCTGTAGAAGTAGTAAAAGATAAACCTCCTGTTAAAGTAGAGAGTGAAATAGATTCTAGTGCTATGAGTAAGAGTTCTAAAGATGCTTTAATAGAATCTTTAATGAAAAAAACTGATGAGATGTCGTCTAACTTTATTAAACTTCAAATGAAACTAGAAGAGAAAGAAGAAGAGTATAAAGCAGACTTAAAAAAAGCAAAAGAAGCATCATTTAATGAAGGTCTTAAAGAAGGAAAACTTAAAGCAAAAGAAGAGTATTCTGAGAATTATGCTGAAGGCTTGTCACAGTTTACAAAATCTGTAGCAGCTTTAGAAAATAGTGCAAAAGAGTTTGATGTAGCACTTGAAGGGATAAAAGGCGAGTTGGTCTCAGCAGCTGTGGATATAGCAAAAGAGGTTATTAATATTGAGTTGAGCAACTCATCGTCCGAAGTGGCAAAAGTGTTGTCAAATGAACTGATAAAAGAGCTTCAAAGCGCTTCAAAAGTTACCTTAAAAGTGAATCCAAAAGATCATGGGGCAATATCGCAAAGTGTAGGTTCACTGAAGTATGTGGAAGTCCTCTCGGATAGTGCTGTTAGTGAAGGCGGAGTAATCGCCATTAGTGATGCAGGAAATATTGATGCACAAATTTCAAAGCGATTTGAAAGAGTAAAAAAAGCAGCATTAAGTGAATAGGGTATAAATGAATATTAAGTTATACAACATAGAAGAGCTAGAAAATCTTTGTAAAGATATTCGAGGTGAAATACTAAGAGTAGTCAGTAAAAATGGTGGACATTTAAGTTCTACACTGGGAGCTACAGAGATTATAGTTGCTATGCACAAGGTATTCAACTCAGGACAAGATCCTTTTATTTTTGATGTCTCTCATCAAGCATATGCACATAAGCTTCTAACGGATAGATGGGAAGAGTTTGACACTCTGCGTCAGTTCGGTGGAATGTGTGGTTATACAAAGCCCAGTGAAAGCAAACATGATTATTTTGTTGCAGGACACAGTTCTACTTCTATCTCTTTAGGTGTTGGCGCTGCAAAGGCTATTGCACTCAAAGGCGAGCAAAGTTCAAGAATACCGGTTTGTATGATTGGCGATGGTTCTATGACAGCTGGAATGGTTTATGAAGCTTTAAATGAGTTGGGTGATAGAAAATACCCGATGGTTATTATACTTAATGACAATGAGATGAGCATTGCCAAACCAATCGGTGCAATAAGTAGAATGCTAAGTTCAGCAATGGCTGGACCTTTCTACCAAAGATTTAAAAGATATACTGAAAACTTTGTTGACAACTTTGGCGAGGGTGCTCATTACCTTGCTAAAAAACTCGAAGAATCACTTAAACTCATTACTCCGGGTATTATGTTTGAAGAGATGGGGGTTGACTATATAGGTCCTATTGATGGACACAATTTAGAATCTCTTGTCGAAATATTGCAAAGAGCAAAAGATTTGAAGCGACCGGTAATAGTTCATGTCCAAACTATAAAAGGTAAAGGATATAACATAGCTGAGGGTCATGAAGAGAAGTGGCATGGCGTCGGTCCTTTCGATTTGAGTGATGGAACTGCATCAAAAAAAAGCTCTGCTAAAAATGCAACACAAATTTACACAGAAGCGCTTATGCACTTGGCAAAAAATAATGAAAAAATTGTCGGTGCTACTGCAGCAATGCCAAGCGGAACAGGACTTAGCGAACTTATGGAAATGTATCCAAAAAGATTTTGGGACGTAGCCATTGCAGAGCAGCATGCAGTTACATCAATGAGTGCTTTGGCAAAAGAAGGCTTTAAACCTTTTTGTACTATTTACTCAACTTTTTTACAGCGTGGATACGACCAAGTGATTCACGACACCTGTCTTATGGATTTACCTGTTGTTTTCGCACTCGATCGTGCCGGCATAGTAGGAGAGGATGGAGAAACACACCAAGGTGTTTTCGATATAAGTTTTTTAAGAGCTATTCCAAACATGACTCTTTTTGCTCCAAGAGATGAAAAGTCATTTCATCAAGCGATGGCATTTGCTGCAGAGTATCAACATCCGTGCTCGCTTCGTTATCCCAGAGGGGCATTTACAGATACAGATTTACCTGAATCAACTCATTTTGAATTAGCGAAGTCCCAACTACTTTGCTCAAATGAGAGTGATATACTTTTTATAGGATATGGAAATGGTGTTGGACGTGCATATGAAACTTCAAAATATTTAGATGAAAAGTCGAGTATTTTAGATTTACGATTTGTGAAGCCTTTAGATGAAGATATGCTGCGTAAATTATCTAAAAAGCATAAAAAATGGTTTGTCTTTAGTGACAGCTCAAAAATGGGTGGAGTCGGCTCTGCTATTTTAGAATTTTTGGCAAAAGATAAAATATTAAATGTAGAAGTTGTGAGTTTTGAATATGAAGATGAATTTATAACGCATGGAAATACAAAACTTGTAGAAAAATCTTTAGGACTTCTGCCTGAACAGCTAGCACAAAGAGTTAAAGAATCACTTTAGCATAATTACGCCGGCAAATCTCCCTGTTACTCTCTGGGCTCTGTAAGAAAAATATTTATCTTTCTTGCAACAGGTGCATTCACCAGAAAATTCAATATTCTCTTTTTTAATTCCACATGCCAAGAGTTGCGTCATTATAATCTTGTTAATATCAAGGTAGTAACTGTTACTTCTATTTTGCACGGCATAACCCAGTTTTAAATCTTTAGCTTCTTCGTAAATTTCTTGTCCAACTTCATAGCAACAGACTCCTATATTAGCACCAATGCTCACTACTATGTTTTCAATTTTACTTGTAAATTCAAGATGAAATGAATCAAGAACATTTTTAACTATATTAGTAAATGCACCTGCTCTTCCTGCATGAGCAACAGCTATTACTTTTTGTTTATCATCATAAAAGAGAATAGGAGCGCAGTCTGCTACCATAACCATAAGAGGAGAGTTTCTTTTATTTGTTATGAGTGCATCACAAGTTCTTGGCATGTGGAAATTGTCATCCTCATTTACAATATGAACCAAGTTGGAGTGAATTTGTTTCATATGAACAAGAGATTCTTTTTTAAAACCGAGTTCTTTGGCTAAGCGTTCATGATTAATTTGCACATGCAAAGGATTATCATTAACATGAAATGCTAAATTACCGCTATATCTTGTGGTAAAGGCGTGTGTAACATTAGACACAGAGTTTAATTGTATACTATGATAAAATTTCATATAATAATTATAACAAAATTAAAGGCTATTTTTGAGTAAATTAAGTATCTATCCAGTAACTCTTGATGGCGAGAGTATTGAAAAAAAACGCGAAGAGATAAGAGAATATTTTCATAATACATTTAACCTTTTTGAAAAAATATTTGAAGTCTTAAAGAGTGATGAAGTATTTTATAAGATGTCAGAACCAACCCGCCATCCTATGATTTTTTATTTTGGGCATACTGCAACCTTTTTTGTAAATAAACTCATACATATGAAAATAATAGAGAAAAGAGTAGACCCAGATTTTGAGTCTATATTTGCAGTGGGTGTAGATGAAATGTCTTGGGACGACATGGATAGTAAAAACTATAAATGGCCAACAGTTAATGAAGTCAGAGAGTATAGAAGTAAAGTCAGAACTTTTATTGATAAACTGATAACAGATATTCCACTTACTTTGCCAATAACTGACAATTCTGAGATGTGGGTTATACTGATGGGCATTGAGCATGAGCGAATTCATATAGAAACCTCTTTAGTTCTGCATCGCCAAATGCCCATAGAGTTTGTACAGGATGTTGCAGAATTTAATATCTGTACAGAGTCAGGCAGCGCACCAATTAACGAGATGATTAGAATACCAGCTCGGCATGTGGAACTTGGAAAAGATAAATCTCATAATCTTTATGGCTGGGATAACGAATACGGAAAATACTCAGAAGATGTAAGTGAATTTCAAGCCTCGAAATTTCTAGTAAGTAATGGCGAGTTTATGGAGTTTGTTAAAGACGGCGGCTATGAAAATGAAGATTATTGGGATAATGAGGGCAAAAAGTTTTTAGAAATAAGCGGGGCCAAGCAACCGACATTTTGGCATGTGGAAAATGGTGTTTATAAATATAGAACACTGAGCTCTATAATCCACATGCCAGAGAATTGGCCTGTTGATGTGAATGCTCTTGAAGCGGAAGCATTTTGCAAATATAAAAGTGAAAAAGATGGAGTAAAGTATTCACTTGCCAGTGAGGCTGAATATGCTTCCTTATATGAGTATGCTAAGTTAGAAGATATATTAGAATTAGATGAAGATCGTGCCAATCAAAATTTAACACATTTTAGTTCATGTCCCGTAGATAAGTATAATTTTAATGGTGTTTATGATGTTATCGGAAATGTTTGGCAGTGGAGCAGGACTCCAATATTCGGTTTTGAGGGTTTTGAAGTTCATGCAGCATATGATGATTTTTCAGTTCCAACTTTTGATGATAAACATGCCATCATCTCAGGCTCATCTTGGGCAAGCAGCGGCAATTTAATAATGAAGCATTCCCGATATGCTTTTAGAAAACATTTCTATCAAAATGCAGGTTTTAGATATGTGATTTCACATGCGAAGGAAGGTAAAGTGCAAGATATTTATGAGAGTGACGAGTTAGTTTCACAGTATTGTGAATTTCAATATGCAAATGAGCATTTCGGTGTAAAAAACTTTGCAGTAGAGTGTGCAAAAATAGCATCAAAATTTACTCCAAACAAAAGAAAAGCTCTTGATTTAGGCTGTGCGACGGGTCGGGCAAGCTATGAATTGGCAAAAGAGTTTGATGAGGTAGAAGGCATTGATTTTTCAGTTCGTTTTGTTCAGGTCGGCTCAAAGCTAAAAGAAGAGGGCTATGTCGCTTATACTTCAAAAGAAGAGGGTGAACTCACTACAAATAAAAAAGTGACCATAGAAGAATTGGGTTACGAGACTTTAAAAGAGAAAGTCTCTTTTTGGCAGGGAGATGCCTGTAATATGAAGCCAAATTTCAATTCATACGATTTAGTTATGGCAACAAACCTTATAGACAGACTCTATCAGCCTTTACTATTTTTAAACACTATTGCTGAGCGTTTAAATGATGATGGTGTGCTTGTCATAACTTCTCCTTACACGTGGCAGGAAAGCTCAACTAAAAAAGAGTTCTGGCTAGGCGGATACAAAGATGAAAACGGCAATGAAGTAAAAACTATAGATTCTCTGAAAACTATTTTGGCAGATAAATTTGAGCTGATTCATTTGCAAGATTTAGAATTTGTCATCAAAGAAACGGCTAGAAAATACCAGCATACAATATCTGAAGTTAGTGTGTGGAAAAAGAAATGAGTTATGACTTCTCTACTGCGGCTCATAGAGAAGGTACAAATGCCGAAAAGTATACGCTAAGAAAAAAGCTCTTTGGTACCGAGGATGTCCTTCCCGTCTGGGTTGCAGATATGGACATAGATACTCCTGATTTTGTACTTGATGCTGTTAAGAAAAGATTAGAGCATCCTATAATAGGGTATGAAGATGTTCCAAGAAGTGCATATGAGGCTCAAATAGAGTGGATGAAAGCAAAGCATGGTATAGAGTTTGAAGTTGAAGAGATGCTTCACTCTCATTCAGTTGTGGCAAGTATGAGTGTAGCCATTGAAGCCTTTAGCCAAGAGGGTGATGGGGTGATTGTTCAGACCCCTGTTTACCCGCCTTTTTTTCATAGTGTACTTGAACATGACAGAAAATTAGTCAAAAACCCACTCAAACAGTTGGCATGTGGAAAGTATGTGTTTGATATAGAAGATTTAAAAGCAAAGATAGATAAGAATACAAAACTTTTGCTTTTATGTTCTCCTCATAATCCTGTCGGAAGAGTTTGGAAGCGTGAGGAATTGGAAGAAATTCTTGCTGTATGTTTAGAAAACAATATAGTGGTTTTTTCTGATGAGATTCACTCTGATTTAGTGTATGCTCCAAATGTACACATTCCATTTGCTTCACTCTCACCCGAGGCCAGAGAAATTACGCTTACAGCTATTGGCGTTGGAAAAACATTTAATATGGCAGGCTTTGCCATGAGTACGGTTGCTATACCAAATAAAATATTAAAAGAGAAATTTTTAAAAGTTTATAATAGAGTTCATTTTGCACAAGGTAATGTTTTGTCGCACGTTGCTTTTGAGAGTGCATATAGAAATTCTACAGAGTGGCTTAAAGATTTAAAGGTTCATTTACAGGGGAACTTTATGATGCTAGAAAAACTTTGCGAGAAATTTCCACAGACAATACAACTTACAAAGATAGAAGCAACATACTTGGCATGGCTTGATTGCAGAGGCATGAATTTAAGTGACAAAAAGTTAAGAGATTTTTTTGTAAAAGAAGCAAAATTAGGTTTAAATGCCGGTTTGAGCTTTGGACGAGAAGGAAGCGGCTTTATGCGCTTGAATTTTGCAGTCTCTCGTGCTAAAATGTTACAAGTGATTGAGCAGTTACAAAGTGCTTTAAAAAAACAAGGAAAAGACATTGTTAAACATTAATTGGGATGAATATAAAGAGTATAAACAGCATACTCATACGGAAGCAGATAATTTTATAATCCTTTTGAATTTTATGAAAAGCTATTATAAAATGGTAAGTCCAATGGATATATATGATACTTTAATCAATGATGAATTAGCGAAGATGATGCTTGATAAAAGAGATATCACAGATGCAGAAGGTCTGGAGAGTTTTTTATTTAAATTAAATGGCTAAAGATTTAGAAAAAATAAACTCATTTATAAATGAGCATCATGTAATGAGTTTAGCTACTTCAAACAACTCAGAATTAAGTGTTTGTAGTTTGTTTTATGCTTATTCAAATAATGAACTCTCTTTTGTTGTTGCAAGCAGTGATGACACAACTCACATAAAAAATATAAAACAAAATAAAAATATAGCAGGAAATATACTCTTGGAGACAAAGAATGTCGGTAAAATTCAAGGCTTGCAGTTTAAAGGTGAATTTGTACTGCTCGAAGATGAGCATTTAAGAAAGTTATATTTTAAAGAGTTCCCGTATGCTTTGGCGATGCAGCCAAAACTATGGAAAATTAAAGTGGATTATTTTAAATTAACAGATAACAGACTTGGATTTGCAAATAAGCTTATTTGGAAAGAATCTTTATAACTAAGGAGTTGTACCTCTAACTTTTAGGCAGTACTTTTTGACTAAACAGCGCGCATTCAGTCCCTGTACTTTGAAAAACAACCAAAGATGGAATGAGAGGGGACTTAAACCCATAGGCTTTACATCCATGTGGATGTTTAGGCTTCCACGTTACAAAGTAATGCTCACATCTTCTACAATTAATTCTTTTCATGTTTTTCCTAAATCTTAAATAGTCCGAATTTTTAAGTAGAGAATTCTAGCATATTAGATAAAATATAGTAATTAATCGTACATAAGAAGTACTAAATTTATTACAAAGAGAATTATATGGACAAAATATTATTAATGCTACAGTTGCAAGCCCAATTGAATGATGCCACTAATGGCGAAAAATGGACTGAGGGTTTTACAAAAAACGATAAAGCTATAAACTGGCAGCGATGTATATATATGGAATGTGCAGAGATGATAGATAGTTTTTCATGGAAGCATTGGAAGAATTTAGATCAAGAGCCCGATTGGGGCAACATGCAAATAGAAGTTGTAGATGTATGGCATTTTATAATGAGTTTGGCTATAGAGAACTATGCACAAAATTTACGTGGTACAGTTGATGAGTTAGCAATTAACATCTCTAATCTAAAAAACTTCGCTTCTATTGAAAAAGAAAATAATAAGTTTGCACATCAAGATGAAGTAATCACTAAAGTAGAAAATATTATGAGACTCTCTTTGAGCACAGAGAGTACAGACTTAGACGCCTTAATAAACGAGTTCTTTGATTTAGTAGTTATGTGTGGTTTAGATTTACAAACTCTTTACCGACTTTATATCGGAAAAAATATTTTAAACCAATTCCGACAAGACAATGGTTATAAAGAGGGCTCATATATGAAAATATGGGACGGAGAA
>JAGXIA010000112.1 GCA_024635885.1 Helicobacteraceae bacterium
CCAGAGTGAAGCTTTAACAATGATATCTGCACAGGTTATGGGAAACAATACAACTATAAGCATAGCCGGTTCAAACGGTCACTTTGAACTTAATGTTTTTAAGCCGGTAATGATTTACAATTTACTGCAATCTATCAGGTTACTCTCTGATGGCTGTAAATCTTTTACAGACAGATGTGTAATTGGCATAACTGCAAACGAAGAGAGAATAAACAAACTCAGAGATGAGTCTTTAATGCTTGTCACGGCATTAAATAAACATATAGGCTATGACAACGCAACAAAAATCGCTAAAAAAGCACATAAAGATAATTCTACTTTGCTTGAAGCCGCTCTTGAACTTCAACTTCTAACTGAAGAAGAGTTCAAAGAATGGGTAGTTCCTGTAAAAATGATATAAGTGACTTAAGACACAGTTTTATTTTTTGAGTTACTTAACTTATCTTTGATTTTAACAACAAGATAGAAAAAGACGGGGATAAACAGTACCCCGATTAGAGTTGCAGCAATCATACCTCCAACAACCGTAGTCCCTATAATATGTCTGCTGGCAGAACCTGCACCGGTACTTATTGCTAGTGGCAAAGTTCCCACAATAAATGCCAGTGACGTCATTATAATAGGTCTGAATCTAAGTTTTGCTGCTTCAGTGGTAGCCTCGAGAAGAGTTTGACCATCTCTGAGTTTAGCCATAGCAAATTCAACAATTAAGATGGCATTTTTAGCAGAGAGCCCCACCAGAGTTACAAGACCGACTTGGAAGTAAATATCCGCCTCTAAGCCTCGTAGATATACAGCCAGAACAGCTCCAAATATAGCAAATGGGATAGATATGATTACAGCCATAGGAATACTCCAGCTTTCATATAAAGCTGCAAGTATTAAAAACACAAAAACAACAGCAAAAAGCGATGTGTAATTACCCTGTGTTTCTAACTTTTTCTCCTGGTATGTTGTTCCTGACCATGCTACTGAATACCCCTCAGGTAAAATGTCAAGGGCTATTTCTTCTATAGCTTTTGTCGCATCACTCGCGGCATATCCAGCTCCTGGACTTCCTGTGACTTGAGCCGATGTAAACATGTTAAATCTTTGTATAACACTTGCATCGACTTCTCTAGTAATTTTTATAAGTTCACTGACTGGTATTAGCTTGCCCTCAGTAGACCTGACAAATGTATTTTTGAACTGATTTTGTGTATCTCTGAATTTAGAATCAGATTGAATATCAACATGGAAAGTTCGGCTGTAAAGATTGAAATCATTAATATAACCTTTTCCAAATGAACTTTGTATTGTTTCAAAGATACTGTTGATATTTACATTCATTGCTTTTGCTTTTTCTCTATCTACATGCAGTAAATACTGTGGTACATTTGTATTTAATGTTGTTCTTACACCCATAAGTCTTGGATCTGCCGATGCTTGAGAAACAATCTCTTTTATAAATCCATCAAGCTTATGCAGACTTCCGCCGGTTCTATCTTGAACCCACATCTCAAAACCGCCGGTTGCGCTCATCCCCATAATAGGAGGTGGGTTTACCGGGATAACAAAAGCATTTTTATTTAGCATAAACTGCCCCATTAATTGTCCGGCAAGTGCTTGGGAATTCTGATTTGCCTCAGGTCTTTCATCCCAAGGTTTGAGTTTTGCAAACATAATAGCGGCATCTGTTTTGTATGCAAAGGTTACAAGGTCAATTCCTGTAATTGCAGCTGTTTTAATAATATTTGGATTCTCTAAAAGTTCTTTTTCTATATCAGCTGTTATTTTTATAGATTCTCCAAGAGAAGTAGCCGGCATCATATATGTGAGTACAAACAAAATACCTTTGTCTTCTGCAGGGACTAATCCTGTCGGTGTTTTTTGCATAATCGCATACGTAGAATAAAGCAATACTGCAAAAAGAAGAAGAGAGAAAAACCATAATTTTATAGTCTGTCTTGTAATAGTAATGAAAATTTTTGTTAACCAGTCAAAAAATTGATTAAATTTTCTTAATGGCCAGATAGGCTCAGGCTCATGTTCTTTAAGAAAAACGGCACATAAAGCCGGTGTTAATGTAAGCGCAACAATACCCGAAATTACAACAGCTATAACAATGGTCATAGCAAATTGTTTATACATTACACCGCTAAATCCGCCAGTAAGTGCGGAGGGAATAAAGACAGCTGAAAGAACAAGAATAATGGCTATAAGAGGGGTAGTAAGCTCTTTCATAGCTTCTATAGTCGCATCTTTTACACTAATTGTTTTTGTTCTTAATATTCTTTCAACATTTTCTATTACAATAATCGCATCATCAACAACTAGACCAATAGCTAAAATAAGTCCAAAAAGGGTTAATAAATTTATTGAAAAACCTGCAATATAAAGACCTGCAAATGTTCCTAAAATAGAAACAGGAATTGCAAGAACTGGAATAATCGTTGCCCGCATATTTCCTAAAAAGATATAAATTAAAATAATTACAAATAAAATTGCTTCTAGAAGCGTAAATATTACCTCTTTTATAGATTCATTAACAAATAAAGTAGCATCATAAGGAACTGAGTATGTTAAATCTTCAGGGAATTTTTCAGAAAGTTCTTTTATTGTGTCATCTACAGCTTTTGAAACATCTAAAGCATTCGCCCCAGGAGCTAAGAAAATACCTACCGGCATCATAGGCGCACCGTTTAATTTTCCGGATGTATTGTGTGCATCCGAGCCTAATTTTACCTGTGCCACATCCTTAACTTTTAAAGTTGAACCGTCAGCATTTGAACGAACTATAATGTTTTCAAATTCGTTGACTGTTTTTAATCTTCCTCTTGTGCTGATAGAATATGTAAAAGGCTGTATTTCTTGTGTTGGTTCAGCTCCTATAGAGCCTGTGGCATACTGATTGTTTTGACTTCTTATTAGTTTTGTGATGTCACCTGGCACAAGATTATAAAATGCCAATTTATCGGGATCAATCCAAACTCTAATAGCATAATCTTTGGGTCCAAAGATCATAGCATCTCCGACTCCCTTAATACGCTTAATATCATCGATTACATTAACTGTAAGATAATTTGATATATAAGTTCTATCGTGAACATTTCCTTTTGAAGAAAAAGTAAACACTTTTAACATATCTGGTGATCTTTCTTTTACTGTGATACCTTGTCTTCTTACTTCTTCTGGGAGTTTACTCAGGGCAAGCTGCACTCTGTTGTTTACATCAACTTTTGCCTGAGAGACATCTGTTCCAACTTCAAAATATATACTTAGTGACAAAACACCGCTCGGTGATGATGTAGATGTCATATAAGTCATATTGTCTACACCGTTTATGGACTCTTCGAGTGTAGTTGAAACAGTTGTAGCCAAAGTTTTTGCATCAGCACCAGGGTAAATTGCCTGTACCCTTATTTGTGGCGGTGTGACTGCAGGATACTCTTTAATTGGCAGCAGTTTTATAGAAATCAGACCTGCAAGTATGATTAAAATGGAGACAACAGTTGCAAAAATAGGTCTATTTATGAAAAATTTTGAAAACATTTATTTCCCTTGTTGGTTGATAGTTTTATCCACTACAACTTCAGCACCTGGCTTTAATCTAAAGAAATTGTTCACTATTACCTTGTCACCACTTTTCAAAGGACCGCCTTTGACTATATACTTATCGCTCGTTTCATTTCCTATTACAACAGGTTTTACACCTACATGACCCTTGTCTTCAACAAATACAATTGTTCCAAGAGGATTTTGTAAAACTGCTTTTTGCGGTATAGTAATGACATTTTTTTGAACTATGTCATTTAGTATTACTCTAACAAAAGTTCCCGACATCAAATACCCGTCACTATTATCAATAACTGCTCTTATTTGTACGGTTGCTGTAGCCTTGTTTACATTTACATCTATGAAATTCACATATCCTGTTTTTGTACTAGGCTTGTCGTTGATTTGTAAAGATACTTTGAGCTTGGAGTCTTTTGGAAGTGACCATATATCATTTTTGATATTTCTATAATCACTCATAGGTATAGAAAATTCAACAAAAACTGGATTATTCGTGCTAATCTCAACAAGTTTTGTCGGTGGATTTGAGGAGACTAAATCACCAATATCTACTTGTTTTAATCCTGTAGTTCCTGTAATTGGTGCTTTAACATTTGTATATTCCAAGTCAATTGATGCTTGGTGTAACTGTGCTTTAGCTAAAGAGTAAGCTGCTGTTGCCTGATCATAAGCAAAAAGAGAAGCATCTCTTTTTTCGGCACTTACTGCTTTACTTAAGAAAAGTTTTTTTATTCTTTGCCAGTTTTTTGTCGCATATTCTAAAGAGGCTTGATTCATCTGCAAAGAAGCTTTTGCTGCATCTACTTTTGCCGCATAAATATCATCCTCTATTTTATAGAGTAGATCACCTTCATTTACTTCCTCTCCTTCAGTAAAATATTTTTTTTCTAAAACACCCAGAACCCTAGAAACTACGTTTACTTTCCTAAGTGATTTTATTTCAGCCGGATATGTTAATATTATAGGAAGATCTTGTGCGGCAGGAATAATATATATATCTGCTTTTGGTGTAGGCATTTTAGGGGCATCAGCCTGAGAAACAACAGGCAAGCTCAGTAGTGATATGGCAATCAGTGTATGTTTTAATTTATTCATTTTATATATTCCTTGATATCTTGATTTGTGTAATAATAGTAGCTCGCATAAGCGATTTGAAGGTTGTTTAATGCTAGTCTATATTGCGCTTTAGCATTTGTTTTTATGCTTAATGCATCAAGGTACGTGACATTGTCAACAGCACCTGCTGAGTATTTCATAGCAATTGTTTCATAAGCACTGCTTGCAGACTCAAGTGAACTTTTTGCACTGTCTATTTGTGCTTTTGTTGTCTCTATTTTCAGTAAAGCCAACTCTATGTTAATGTCTTGTTCATCTTGCGCTTGTTCAATCTCTTTTTGAAGTGCTTCTTTTTGGATAAGAAGAGACTCTTGTTGTTTAGAGAGAGTTCCCATATCAAACAGCTTAAGATTAAGTGTTAACATAAGGACATTTTGATTATCAAGGTTATTTACTATAGCGCTTTTTCTTTCGTAGCCATAGAGACTGTATGTATCTTCAATACGGAGTTTGGGATAATATGCTGAATTAATCCTATCTGCACTAAAGTTAAGTGATGAAGCATTCGCTTGAAGAACCAAGATATCATCACTTATTTCGCGCTTTATCTCTTGAGGTACTTTTATTTGTGAGTTATCTAAGCTTTGTATTTTTTTACCGACTTTTAAATTGAGAAGTTTTTTTAATGATGCAATCTGATATTTTATTTGATCTATTCTGTAGAGATTAGCACTGTATTCTGCTTTAAGTCTATCAATTTCATCTATAGTTGCACTTCCAACATCATAAAATTTTTGCACTCTCTCAAGCTCTGCTTGAAGTTGAACCTCTTTGTCTTTTAAAGCATCGAGAGTTGATTGTGCACTTTTAATATTATAGAAATCTTCTACAATCTGTAGTTGTAAACTCTTTTTATAAGATGTTTCAGCATACTTTGATGAGTTATGTAAAGCCTTGTTTTGCTTAATCGTGCTGGATTTTTTGCCACCATCATATAAATCCATCCCAATTTTTGCATAAGCACTGTA
>JAGXIA010000113.1 GCA_024635885.1 Helicobacteraceae bacterium
CATATTGAGTCAGAATGGCCTCTGTTTTTCACTTACTTGCTGCTTGATGCTATTATGCGAGAAGACACTGCAGACATAAAACACTACAGAGAAAAACTAGAGCCGCTGTTTGTCGAACAAGATGGTATTCAGTTGCTCCCGGAGTTATATATAGTTCCGCAAGAATCCATAGAAGCTGAGAAGTTAAACCCTTTAAGTCAAGTCAGAATTCCAAATGAAAATTTGCCATTAGTTTGGGCACAGAGCCTTTTTATGCTCTCAGATATGATTCTTGACGGCATACTGCGCCCTAATGATATTGACCCTTTGCGCCGTCGTGAAAGAATTGGCTATAAACGTATAACGAACCCTTTAGTTTGTGTACTTGCCCAAAATGACTCGGTAAAACAACAACTCTTAAACCTAGGCATAAACAGTGAGACACTCGAAGAGGTAAGACCTGTTAAAATTATGCATGCCTCTGAATTATCAGAGATTCATACTATACTCGGTAAAAATGAAAAACTCTCACTGAGTGGGCGACCATTCCTTGTAACAAGAACTATTACCACTTCACGTCTGCATCTGCTAAACGGAGAAGAGATTCTTTTTCTTCCATACTATTTTAATCCAAAAGGATTTTATTTTGGTTATGACAATCAACTATTAATCGAACACTTTCGATCCTCTTTAAAATTTCTTGCCATGCATTGGAATCATTTAGCGCAACCTATCTTGCCATTTTTAGTACGTGAAGATATGCTTTTAAATAATGAAAATAATGAAGTTGTTAAATTATTACATGAATTTCAAACAGGAAAGTGTGACTCTGTTGTCATCAAAGTTGGAGCTTTAGGACAGTTGTTAACAAGTGCTGCCGTGGAGAGAATCGATTATTTACATGGTCTTGAGATGAAAGGCTTAGTCTTAAACACCGCTAAACAATCTTTATGCAGTGATTCAACTAATAATCAGACTAACTATCCACTGACCGCTGAGGAGTTACTAAAACTTGATACTGAAGATGACAACTCTTTAGTTGACACACTGCTTCATAACAATAATAGACTCCTCAAAGCTACTGCCCTTAAAATTTTATGGCAGAGAAACGGAGCAGATTTTACACTGTACGATGAAGATAAAGAGATAAAATTATCTACAATTGCAGAACAAAATTATGAGTCAGCTGCCATATGCCATGATTGGGCAGTTGTTCGAAGAATTGCAGATATAACAGGAAAGTATGACGATAGACTAGAAGACACTCTGCTGGATATAGTTGTACGTCAAAAACGCTTAGCTATCGGTCGCGCATACAGCGAAAAAGCAACTTTTTCAAAACCATCAGACAGTGTGGCAATTTTAAAAACTCTCAAGGAATTTTGCGGAACAAACACAGCCGAAAGCACATTAACCCAAGAGATAATGTTACATATTAGTCAACTCATACGAACTGAACCTGAACTATTTGAAAATATGCTTACTCTTCGTACATGGTATTTTGTTCAGCTCTTAGTCGGTCAAATTAGTCGTTCTAAAAACTTAGCTATTGGTGATGCCTATGAGTTCCTACTCAGCTTGGCCCCCCATGATATTTATAATAATCTTCGTACTATATTGAAATCTTTTACCAAAGAAGTAACTGAGCTAATTGACCAGGAAAATTTACATGCCTCAGAGCAACCAAACCTTGACTTAGTACAAAATGGCTCTGCAGACGATGATGTCACTGAAGACTGGGCTCAATGGAGAAAAGATGTCGGTATGATTGGTCGAATGTCGTCTAATTTTTATAAAGATGTGTGGCACCTGCTACAACAATGCAAGGGGCTTGTAATTGGAGACAAATATAGCGTTCAAAGTCGAATAGGCTCAGAACTGACCCTAGGTGCAACTGCAGGTGAGCAAAATTTTGCTCTAAGAATTGACACTCTTTTGCACAGTATTGATGCACCGGATTATCGCCAGTTAAATATTGAAGTCATAGAGAGTTTGGCAAAACTTTTTAGACAAACTCCACAGTTGCAAGTTCAAGATGATTTAATACTTGATGTTTTAATTGGACATGCTGTAAGAATAGCATGGATTAAAGACAACCCTGATGAAAATTATGATGACAAACGCGCTTTTGCATGGGAAGCTATTTATAAACTCTCTCCTGCAAAAGTCAATGTTGCTTTTGTGGAAGCATTTATGCATTTAATAGCTCCCGAATCTTATTAAAAAGTCCTGTCTTAGTTTGGGTAATTAAGACTTATTATTATGTTTGTTGTGCTCTAGTAAAAACTGCTTATAATCATGTGCATTAAGTGGTTTAGAATAAAAATATCCTTGAACTTTAGTACAACCCTCATGGAATAAAAAATCTCTTTGCTCTAGTGTTTCTACACCTTCAGCAATAATGTCCATATTTAAATGCTTGGCTATGGAGATTACAGAACGAACAATTGCTATATCTTCCATGTCAGTTGGAAGTCCATCAACAAAACTTTTATCAATTTTCAGTTTGTCTATTGGTAAGCGTTTTATATATGCCAAAGAAGAGTGTCCTGTTCCAAAATCATCTACAGAGATACTGATTCCGAGCTTTTTAATTTTATTTAATATTAGTATTGTTGCTTCTGGATCTTTCATCATCTCTCTTTCTGTAATCTCCAGCTCTAATCTTGAGGCATCAAAACCTGTCTCTTTTAAAATATTTTTTAAATCAACTATTACTTCTTTGTTTTCAAGTTGTTTTGCAGATATATTTAAGGCCAGTTTTCCGATTTCTATCCCCGCTTCTTGAAACAAAATTAACTGATTCATAGTCTTTCTCATCATCCAAAGATCTATTTGGATAATTAAGTTTGTCTGCTCTGCAATAGGTATAAAGTCAGCAGGTGAAACAAATCCTAACTCTGGAGAGTGCCATCTGATAAGTGCTTCAGCACCAATAACTCTGCCTGTAATAGCATCTATTTGCGGCTGATAGAATGCTTCAAATTGATCTTCTTGAAGTGCAATTTTTAAGTTTTTTTCAAGGGTAACTCTATGAAGTGTATATTCACCCATTGTTTCATTATAGAATTGGTAATTATTTCTCCCCATCTCTTTAGCCTTATACATTGCTGTATCAGCATTACTGATTAATACATCGGCATCAGCACCATCTTTTGAAAAACTACTTATACCTATACTAAAAGTAATATTGAAGGTATTATTGTCAATTTCTATTGGTTCTTGAACAGCATGTATAATCTTTTCAACAATAGCTATAAGATTTTCTTCATTGACATTTCTTATTAAAATTGTAAACTCATCTCCGGCAAGTCTAGAAACCGTATCTTCAGTCCTGACACATTCTTTTAGTCTATCTGAGACACATTTTAAAAGAATATCGCCTGCATAATGCCCATGTGTGTCATTTACATCTTTAAACCTGTCCAGATCTAAAAATAAAATGCTAAATTTTGAGTTATCTTTCTTTGCATTCTCTATGGTATGTTCCACTATCTCCAAAAACAAAAGACGATTTGCCAAACCCGTAAGAGCATCATGATGGGCTAAATATGTAAGCTCTTTTGTCTTGGATTTGAGCATATCTTCTAATTTATAATTCAACTCTTCTATGAGATTTTTTTTAGATCGAAAATATAAAAATATGATGTATCCTACAAACAACAAACCTCCAAATATTAACAAGAGTATATTACGACTTTGAAAAATATCATCTAAATTTATATCATCTAAATTATACGCCATAATAAAATATGCCATAGGATTATTGTTCTCATCATTTAACTTATAGACACTGACAATCGAGTGCAATTCGGGGCATATATTGAACTCGTTCTTACAGTTTATGACAGCTTCGACAGATTTTGTTTTTATCCCTTGTAATAATTTTTCATCAGCATTATTATTGGCTATATAATAGTTATCAATAAACCTGTCTTGATCGACATAGATCAACTGGTCTTTATAAGATTTATCCACTAGAATAACCAAATGTTCTTTATTTGCATCCATATTTAGAGCAATAGAGTTAAACCTTGCAAGAGTTTCAAATATACCAATAAATTTATTATTTTCATAGATTGGAACCATCGTTTTAAAAGAAAGAGCAAATTTACCAACACTGATAGATGTTATGATTTGTGGATTTTTTACTATTTTGGATATATCTGTACGAGCCTCCAACAGACTGTCTCCGCTTTTATCACTAAAACTTCTGTAAAAACTTTTTCCATCTGTATCAATAATCTGAAACCAAACATTTTTTAAATCAGTATTTTCTTTTAATTTTAAAGAAAAATCTTCTAAATTGATTTTCGATTTATCTCTACTTAGAAGTGCATTTTTTATTTTCTGATCTTCAGCCATTGCCAAAGATATTTGCAAAACAGTGCCCTCTTTATCTTTTATTAAACTCTCAAGGTGTATTTTCATATTTCTAGAAATCTGTAAATATCGCTCATTTGTTAAAGATTCAGTTTTTTGAGATATCAATATATAGCCAACAAAAATAATTAATATCAATATTAAAATTTGGAAAATTGACCTAGTTAACTTAGCACTGTTCATATAAAATATTTCCTAATAGTATAAAATTGTTTTATTTGTAATTATAATAACTGGACTTATTATAGCAAAAATCATCCCACTATATATTATAAAAATATAGTTTTATTTTCTATGACACTGTTTAAGCTTGGTATGTGCTAACTTCCACATGCCAAGACTCTACCACTTAAACTTAAAACAACTACCCTTGTCAAGCTCAGAATCCACCTCGATTTCTATGCCAAACTCATCACAAATCTGCTTTACTATACTAAGCCCTATACCAAAACCACCGGCTATATTTGAACCTCGGACATAGCTTTTAAATATTTCTTGAAGCTTATCTTTTGCAATGCCTACTCCCTCATCTTTAACACTAAAAAAGTTATCTTTTAATGTAATAGTTATACTTGTATTTGGCATGGAGTACTTTATCGCATTAGAAATTATATTTGAGAAAAGAAGTTCTACTCTTGAGTTTACTGCATTAAGGTAAGCCTCATCAATATCTGTCTTGATGCTTATATTTTTTGCCCTAGTAAGCTCCTTATAGTACTCTATACTTTGAAGTAAAATAGGCTTTAAATCTAAAAGTTCTGAGCTCTGTTTTGGTGCAGCAAAGTTCAAATAAGCAAGAGATTGGTAGATGCTGTAAAGCTGTTTTGTACTGATAGATATATTCGTTAAAATTTTCTCATCATAAACCTGCTTTTGCAGTGCTCTTTTTGAACTCATTTTCAGGGCTGTAATGGGCGTATTTAACTCATGAGAAATATCTTGTATAAACTGCTCTATCTGCGTTATTTTTTCATGAATCGGGCGCATAAAAAGTTTTGAAAGTATAAAAGATATTATTACTATAATTACAAATATGAACCCCGTAATTGCAAACACCTCTTTTTGCAGACTAGCTAAGTATTTATGATACTCATCTGTTTTAACAACTACATACTTTATAGCTAAATGTTCTTGTACAGCTGAAGAAACCAAAATTTTTAAGCCGTCTTTTTCAAAATAATTCTGCTCGTAAACTCTCTGTTCTTTAGTTGGTATAAGCGTGTATTCATAACCTTCCTCTTCTTCTGGAAGTTCTAATTTTTTTTTCATCATTTGAGCATTTATAATAAGTCCGGAGACTCTGTCTGCGAGATGCTGTAATTTATAATAAGTTGTGTTTTCAAGTGAACTTTTTTGCGCACTATAGTACCAAAATCCACTCAGGAGTACAAAAAGCAAAGAAGAGCCTAAGTAGAGTGCCAAGAATGAGTAAAATGATTTTTTTTCTAAGCTATTCAAACTTATACCCCTCACCTCTTACATTTAAAATATGTTCTTTTCCAACATATTTTCGAAGTTCTTTAATAATAGTTCGTATTGCATCATCTGATGGCATTTCATCATACTTCCAAAGGTTTTGCAGCATTTCATCTACACTAAGTACACGATGGCGGTTTTTGTAGAGATAATGCAGACAAGAACTCTCTTTTGGACTAAGGGTATATGTAATATCTGCATTACTAAGCATATGGGTTTGTGTATCAAATTCTATATTTGATGAAAGTCTAATAAGTGAAGTAAGTCCAAAATGCTTTTTTATATTCTCCACTCTCTGAGCCAATTCTTCTAAATCAAAAGGTTTTTTTATAAAATCATTCGCTCCCGATTCAAAAGCCAGTTTGAGGTACTTTGTATCATGAAAAGCAGTTATAAAGATAGCTGGAGTCTCATCATGAAAACTTCGCAAACTTTTTAGAAGAGAAATTCCGTCCCCATCGGGTACATTTATATCAAAAATATACAAATCGAACTTACTATTTTCACTCAAAGAGAGGGCCTCTTTCATGCTGTAAGTATGAGTAACCTCATACTTATCTTGCAAAAAATCTACTAAAATATTTGATAAGACAGTGTCATCTTCAAGGAGTAATATTTTCATAATGTATTATACCAAATCCCTTGAATTTACGCTCTAAATAGTTCCTCACAAACTCCTCACAAAGCCCAATTATAATATTGCATATTCAAAAAAAATGGAGATGATATGATTTATAAATCACAAATAAAATTGCCACTTGAAACAGTTAAAGGGCAACTTGAAGAAAAGGCCAAAGAGTACGGTTTTGGTATTTTAGGTTCCTATGACTTTAAACAAATATTGAAAAGCAAGGGATTCGAGATTCAGCAGGACATTACAGTTTATGAGATTTGCAACCCGGCTGCTGCTGCTGAGGCATTAAATTCTACTTCTGATATTTCAGTTTATCTTCCTTGCAGATTATCTGTATATGAAGAAAACGGAGTAACTGTTATAGCAACTATTGGGGTAGAAGAGATGCTTAATGCATTTAATGTAGATGAAGAGTTTGCAAGACACATGCTAGTAATTTTTAACAAGCTTCGTGACCTTATGAATGCTTGGGAAGATTAATACAGCTTATTGAAAGGAGTTTATCATGCATAATTACGGATGGGGATTTGGAATGGGATTTGGCTGGCTAGTGCCAATACTGTTAATTGTATTGGTAGTATATTTTATAAACAAAAATAAAAATGAAAAAAATGAACTTTCGGCTGGGGATATTTTAGATAAAAAATATGCTAATGGAGAGATAGATGAGAAAGAGTACGAGAGGAAAAAAGAAGTACTAAAATAAGAGGTGTATTATGAGCAAAGGTGAAGAAAATATTTATTGTGAAGATGACTCTTGCGAGCTAGGGCATAATTTTTATACTTGCCCCATGCA
>JAGXIA010000022.1 GCA_024635885.1 Helicobacteraceae bacterium
AAAGCAAGACCCAAGTCAATTGTAAAAGATTTTTCCGGATACCCCGAAGTTATATATGCTACTAAGTTTTTCAATTATTTTTCCAAGTCAGGTATTTTCAGTAAAGAATATTTTATTTTAGAGAGTTCATTGTCGAGCTTTAAATCCTCTTGCCATTGGGCGTACATGTCACTCACCGAGAGCAGCCAATTTATGGTTTCATCTGAAACAGGCTTGTCCATTGCTCTTAGATCTTCCAACTCATTTTCTACAAAAGCAGATAATTTGGTCATTGGTACGATTTTTAAAAATCCAGAAGCTGATTTTATGTTGTGAAATACACGGAAAAGTTCATTCACACTTCTCTCATATACGTTTGGTTTTGACAAGTCAAGAATCATAATCTCCATGCTCTCAACCATCATCGCATAGTGATCTAAAAACTCATCAACTAAGTCAAAATCAAAGTTAGCTTCTAATTCACTTCTTACGCCCATAAAATAATTCCCCTATGTTGTTCAGATTATAGCAATATTTAGTTAAAATTCTTTTTACTAAACTTTATATTACGTAAAAAGAGTTCTCAAATGAATAAGAAAATGACTATATCTTCTATTAAAAAAACTAAAGGTATTCGACCCTTGGTTATGATAACTGCTTATGATGCACTTTTTGCTAAGCTGTTAGAACCTAACTCTGACATGATTTTGGTTGGTGACAGCTTAAACATGAGCTTTGCAGGCAAAAATGACACACTTAGTACTACTATGGATCAAATGATATACCATACAAATGCGGTTTGTATGGGTGCGAAAAATAGTTTTGTAGTATGTGATATGCCATTTGGGACTTTCATAAATAAAGAAGAAGCTTTAAAAAATTCTATTAGAG
Organism: Helicobacteraceae bacterium; assembly: GCA_024635885.1. Lineage (GTDB taxonomy): Bacteria > Campylobacterota > Campylobacteria > Campylobacterales > Sulfurimonadaceae > Sulfurimonas. The sequence goes on from JAGXIA010000022.1 coordinate 871, forward strand.
TTTTTCAAGAGACTCCGGCTGATTGTGTGAAAATAGAGGCTGGAGAAGACAAGGCGGATATTGTTAAATATTTAACATCCAACGGCATAGCTGTTTGCGGTCACATAGGTTTACTGCCTCAATCTGTTAGAAGCGAAGGCGGCTACAAAGTCAAGGGAAAAACAGAAAACGAAAAACTGCAACTCATAAAAGATGCAAAAGCTATAGAAGAAGCAGGGGCATTTTGTATGGTTATGGAAGGTGTGAAAGCTGACATAGCAGGAGAGATTGCAAGCAGTGTCAGTATCCCTGTTATAGGCATAGGTGCTGGTGCTGATGTTGATGGGCAGGTGCTGGTGTTTTCAGATATGTTAGGACTTTTTGAAGAGTTTACTCCTAAATTTGTAAAAAAATATATGGATGGAGCCTCTTTGGTTAAAAAGGCTGTTAAAAGCTATTCAGATGAAGTACAAAGTAGAGAGTTTCCTCAAGAAATTCATACTTACTAAAGTTGGCAAACAATGAACAGAATGGTAGAAATAGAGACTTTTAATGCAGAAGAAGAGAGTGTAGAAATTTCACTTCGTCCTGATGCCTGGAGTGAGTATATTGGTCAAGAACAGATTAAAAAAAATCTCGGTGTATTTATCCAAGCGAGTAAAAAAAGAGCTGAGGCACTTGACCATGTTCTTTTCTTTGGACCTCCTGGACTCGGAAAGACTACTCTGGCACTTATCATCGCCAATGAGATGAATGCAAATATAAAAGTTACATCCGCACCGATGATAGAAAAAAGTGGAGATTTAGCAGCACTTCTTACAAATTTGCAAGAGGGTGATATACTTTTTATTGACGAGATTCATCGTCTTTCACCTGCTGTCGAAGAGATACTCTACTCGTCTATGGAAGATTTTAGAATCGACATAATTATAGGAAGCGGTCCGGCTGCACAAACTGTCAAAATTGACCTTCCGCGATTTACTCTTATTGGAGCAACTACGCGTGCGGGTATGCTTTCAAATCCACTGAGAGACAGATTTGGTATGAGTTTTAGAATGCAGTTCTATAGTTCTGAGGAGTTAGCTAAAATCATCTCTCAGGCTTCAAAGAAGCTGAGTAAAGAGATAATAAGCGAAGCGTGTATGGAAATAGCAAAACGAAGTAGAGGTACGCCTCGTATAGCTCTTCGTCTTCTTCGTCGTGTTAGAGATTTTGCAGATGTTTGCAATGAAAAAGATATACAGCACACCAGAACACAGTATGCTTTAAAAGAACTGGGTATTAACTCTCACGGTTTTGATGAAATGGATTTGCGTCTTTTACGACTTTTAGCATCAACAAACGGAAGAGCAATGGGGCTTAGTACTATTGCCGCAGCACTGAGTGAAGATGAGGGAACAGTTGAAGATGTTCTTGAGCCTTATTTGATAGCAAACGGGTATTTAGAAAGAACTGCCAAGGGGAGAAAAGCAACAAGAGCAACTTATGAGATTTTAAATTTGGCAATGCCAGACAATGAAGGAAGAATTTTTTAATGAAACCACAATATTTTATAGGAATACTCTTCGCAACCTCACTTTACTGGATGTATCTTTTATATGCTCCATTTTTAATGGGAATTACCATAGCAGCATTATTGGCAATATCTACGGCAAATATACAAAACTTATTTGAGAGAATTTATGGTTCAAAATTTTTAGCAGCACTCAGTTCAAGTTTTTTACTGGCAATTTTGTTCTTTGTTCCTCTTGGATATTTTTTAGCTACATTAAGTATAAAGTTAAATAGTCTTGAGCCGGAAGTCTTTACAAATGTTGAGGTCTTGATAAGAAATTTTATTGCAAATCCACCTGAATATTTACTTTTTTTAAAGCCTTACGCTGTTGAAGCTATGAAAGACATAAACATTAATTCTCTTGCTAGTAATGCTTTGTCTTTAACTGGAAACATAGGTTTATTCAGTGCTGGATATCTAAAGAATGCTTTGTTGATAATAATATTTTATTTTTTCGCTCAATACAACGGCTCTTTTGTAGTAGACTTATTAAAGAGAGTTGTGCAAATGTCTGTTGATGAGACGACAACACTTGCAAAAGAACTCTCCTCAGTTATGAGTGTTGTGTTTTATTCCATAATAGTTAATGCAATGCTTCAGGGAGTTCTTTTTGGTGTTGCTATCTCATCAATGGGCTATAATGGTTTGCTTTTTGGAATTATGTACGGATTTGCTTCTTTAATACCTGTAGTCGGCGGTGTTCTAATGTGGCTGCCGTTTATGATTTATGAGTTTTCTACAGGCAATAATTTTAATGCAATTTTTATATCACTCTATTCAATTCTTGTGATATCTATTATAGCAGACACGTTTTTAAAACCCTTAATCATAAAAGAGATAAACAAAAGGCTCTTAAACGAGGACGATGCGAAGATGAATGAGTTGGTAATCTTCTTTGCAATTATTGCAGGACTTGCAACCTTCGGTTTTTGGGGAATGATACTTGGACCTGCGATTACGGCATTTTTCTTGACGATTTTAAAACTGTTTGAGGCTCGAACAAAAGAGTGTGAAAATAAGCAGAATGACCTAGAAAAAATTTCTCACACGTAAATATCGGGGTAATCCTGCTTAAATCTGCGATGCAGCCAGAACCAAGGTTGGGGCTCTTTTAAAATTTCATCTGAGAGCCACTTTGTCTGCATTTGAGTTGAGACAAGTATGTCCTGCTCTTCATCATCAGTTTTTGGCGGGATTATCTCTTGGGAAAATTTTATAACATAGTTTTCATCATCATCCGTATGAATCAGTACCGGAATCAATGCCGCATTGAATTTTCTGGCTAAATAGGCCGTCGTTTTTATCTGACTTGTCGGGTGATTTAAAAAGTCTACACTTACCGCTTCTTTTTTATTTACATTAGTGTCTATGAGTATAGCAATTGCCCCGCCGGAGCGAAGTTGTTTTATCATTGCTCTTGTAGCCCCGTGTCTTTCAACATATTTCATTCTCCATTTGGCTCGTGAGCTTAGAAGATACTTTTCAAAGTATTTGTTTTTCATATGTTTATAGACTATCATAAGCGGCTCTAATTTTGCGCTAATCATACTGCCTCCGAGCTCCCAGGCTCCGTAATGACTTGTTATGATTATGATTGGTCTCTTTTGTTCTTGGGCTTTTTTTAGTACTTCTTCATTCTCAAAAGTCACTTTTTTAGCTATTTCATCTATACTGTAGTATCTGCTCTCCATGGTGTGCAAAAAATTCAGAAGCAGTAGTTTGAATGAGTATTTAGTAGTTCTCTCAATAAACGCTTCATTTACATTTTCACCATAGACAAATTTGAGATTATCTCTGACTACTTTTTTATATCTTTTACTGAACATATAGGCAAGTTTTCCCAGACCTATAAAAAAAGCACGCCTTACACGTCTAGGCAAAATCATAAGAAATTTTTCCAGTACTAAAAAAAGGTAAAAACCTATCATTGTAAAAGTTCCTTTGCTTTGCTTAAAATTTCTTCTACTTTTATCTCTTTTATAGAAAAATCATTTTTGTTTATTTTATGTATATCTACTTTTGAAGGTGATTTTATACTGATATTTACGGGTGTCTCATAAATCATTCTGCTTGTTGTCGGGCCAAAAAGCGTGATGGAAGGAATGTTCTGGGCCCATGCCATATGAGTCGGTCCTGTGTCATTTCCTATAAGCAAATCAAGGCTTGAGATGAGATCGATTAACTCGGTTAAAGAGAGTTTAGGAGCAAGTGTAGCGTGAGAAGAGTTTTCACAAATCCACATGCCGTCTTCTCTTTCGGCTTCACTTCCCCAAATAATTATGCAGTTCTCTTCAAGCTCGTCGCAAAGTGTCGCAATACTTTCTCTTCTGTACTTTTTAGACTCCCAGGAAGCACCGATGACAATAGCAATATTTTTTTGATTTTCAGCCATAACAGCCTGTGTCTCTGAACTAAGCTTGGCATGTGGAAATATAGGTTTTTTATTTAAAAGCATTGCATCTGTTATTTCAAAGCCTAAGGCATGCGAAGCTACAAAAGAATTTCTTTTCACTATGCTCTCATCATAAGCGACATGTGAGGTAGTTTTGTAAAAAAGAGAGGCTAAGCCTTCTCTGGCAGAGTCTTTGTCATAGCCGTGTACATTTTTACCGATTAGTCTTGCAACAAGGGCAGATTTCACTAAGCCTTGAATGTCTATAATAATGTCAAACTCGCCCAAAGAGCGAAGATGAGAAACAGTCTCTTTTAAAAGCGAGAAGCTTTTTTCACGCTTGAGTTTTTTGAGATTAACAGTATGAACAGCTGAGATAAGAGGGTGGTTTTGTAAAAGTGGAGCGAAAACCTCTTCAGTTATCCACTCTATCTTGGCATGTGGAAATTCTTTATGTATAAACTGCAAAACCACAGCAGTATTGACAATATCACCAAGAGCCGAGAGTCTTACGATAGCTATACGAGTTATATCTTTTTTCATTGTAGGAATTATATCTAATTTAGTTGCATAGTAGTAAAAACTCTTTGGAGTGTATACCAGCCTTTAACTTACATTAGACACAAAAAGAGAAGAGATAGTTTATATATGAAATTTTGATATAATTAAGCTACAAAGATACAAAAAGGATTTTTTATGGAATTAAGCTATTCAGGTATTTTACTGATTATTGCGAGTGCTGTAGTAGGCTATATGATAAGTTATATAAAATCTAGATTTGAAGTCAGAGCTTATAAAAAAGAGCTTAAAGAGTATAAAGAGCATTTAAACAGACAAATGAAAATTACTGGTGAAGGCAATAGAAATATAGAAAAAGAATTGGCTAAACTTAAAAAAGATAATGAAAATCTTAGAATCTCAGTGAAGACTTTAGGACAAAAACCTGGTCGTGCGGAACTTAGACTTTTGAATATTTATGATGGAGCTTTACGTAAAATGATGCTAAAAGCTCCAGGTTTTTCATCTGCTTGGGAAGTTTCACTGCAAGAAGCTGAAAGAGAGTATGAAGAGAATGAAAAAGGGTTTAAATCAATTATCAAAAAAGTGTTTACACCCAGTATATCTCACAATAGTGAAACTCAATATGCTACTGAGCAAAAAGAGGGCTTCCTTTAGTCGAATATATTGAATGCTTACAAAGCATCTGCTATAATCACGCTAATAATAAATAAGGATAGTGCAAGATGACGCCAGCAGATATACAAGATTTTTCCCAGGGCCGTACAAAAGCCAGAGCCTATTTTTGCTTTTTATTTTCTAAAAATATACCAAACAGACTTCCTTCTTTAAGTGAAGATATGATTATGCCTCGTCTTTTAAAGATTAAAGGTGATTTAGAACATTGTGAGGGCGTGTATCTTTTAGATCATAAAGGTGTTCAAATAACACCGACTTTTACATCTACTGAACAAATAGATGAAGATGCAGGCAAAATAAGAGCCGACAGAGCTTATTATTATCGTGCTGTTAGAGAAGGCAGATGTACCATTACAGACCCTTACCCATCTTTAATAACCGGTGATTTGTCAGTTACAGCTTCACAGCCTATTTACTCTGAAACAGGAGAACTGAAATATGTAGCATGTTTAGATATGCCATTTGCAGATGTACTGAAAATATCTCATTTAAACACTTTTGACACATTCTTTGCTAACTTTTTTAAGTACTCTTATGGACTATTTGCTTTTGCTTTAATAGCTGTTGCTTTGTTGTTATTTCTAAAAGGTATGCAGAGTTTCTTTCTTTATGAAATCACTATTTCCCATTTTGAAGCAAAAAATGTATTTGAAGCCACTATTTTAATTACGCTCTCTTTAGCAATATTTGACCTTGCTAAAACCCTTATAGAAGAGGAAATTATGGGACGGCATAAAGAACAGAATATTGCCGGCCCGCATAAAACAATGGTTCGATTTTTAGGCTCTATTATTATTGCTTTATCTATTGAAGCCTTGATGCTGGTATTCAAGTTTGCTATTACCGACCCGGAAAAACTTATGTACGCTATGTATATAGTCGGCGGTGTTTCATTGCTTCTTGTGGGGCTGGCAATTTACATAAAATTTACAAATTTAAAGATTAATGAATGATAGGTATAGTCGATTATAACATGGGAAATTTAGCGAGTGTTAAAAATGCATTTGCTAAGTTGGGACAAGAAACAGTCGTTGAGAGTGACCCTAGTAAATTCAAAGATTATGACAAACTTGTACTTCCTGGAGTCGGTGCGTTTGGTGATGCGATGGAACATTTAAGAGAACGTAATATGATTGAACCACTAAGAGAGTTTGCAAAAAGCGAAAAATATATGCTTGGAATCTGTTTAGGAATGCAACTTCTTTTCGAGAGTAGTGAAGAGTTTGGAAGCAATGAAGGGCTTGGTCTTATAAAAGGGAAGGTGGTGCCTTTTGATATGTCAAAATTTGATGAGCCACTTAAAGTTCCGCATATGGGTTGGAATAAAATGTTCACGAAAGAACATCCACTTTTTAAAAACCTTGACGAAGGCCATTATCTGTATTTTGTTCACTCCTATCATGCTGTTTGCGACAATGAAGAGGATGTTATAGGAACTACGGAGTATGGATACAGCTTTGCATCCGCCGTGGCATGTGGAAATGTGATGGGGATTCAGCCTCACCCGGAAAAAAGCCATAAAAATGGGCTTCATATTTTAGAAAACTTTATCAATTTATAGGAATATTTAATGACTTTATACCCGGCAATAGATTTAAAAGATGGAAAAGCAGTTCGACTTACAAAAGGCTTAATGGACAGTGCAAAGATTTACTCAGATGAGCCTTGGAGTTTAGTAAAAACCTTTGAAGAAATGGGTGCAGAGTGGGTTCATTTAGTAGACTTAAACGGTGCATTTGCAGGTGAGCCTAAGAACTTAGAGCAGATTATTAAAATCAGAGAAAACTGTAATGTTAAGTTAGAACTTGGCGGTGGAATTCGTGATGAAGAGACTATTAAAAAGATGCTTGCAATAGGTATAGACAGAATCATACTTGGTTCAATCGCGGTTAAAGATCCCCAATTTGTAAAAGATATGGCTTCAAAGTACCCGATAGCTGTAGGAATAGATGCTATTGATGGTTATGTAGCTGTTGAAGGTTGGGGTGAAGTGAGTACTATGAAGGCGACTGACTTAGCGCGTGAATTTGCAAATGCGGGTGTTGAAGCTATTATCTGTACAGATGTTGGAAGAGACGGGACTTTGAGTGGTGTTAATGTCGAATTTACGCTCGATATTGCAAGAGCAAGCGGAATTAGTACAATCGCTAGTGGTGGAGTAAAAGATGAAGGTGATATTGAAGCGCTTATTGCAACACAAGAGATTGATGGTGTAATAATAGGTAAAGCCTACTATGAGGGAACACTAGACCTTCCAAAGATGTTCAAACTTATAAATTAATAGTATAATAAACAAAATTTAGATAATATTAGTCATAAATTTTGCAAAACATAAAAAGGATTTTAATTTGAAATTACTTGTTGTTGACGATAGCTCTACAATGCGTCGTATTATTAAAAATACTTTAGCTCGTCTAGGTTATAAAGACATACTAGAAGGAGCTGACGGTCTTGAGGGTTGGGCTGCAATTGATGCAAATCCGGATGTTGAGATGTTGATTACTGACTGGAATATGCCAGAGATGAATGGGCTTGAGTTAGTTAAGAAAGTTCGTGCAGATGCACGTTTTAAAGATTTACCAATAATCATGGTAACTACTGAGGGTGGAAAAGCTGAGGTAATTACAGCTTTAAAAGCCGGTGTTAATAACTATATAGTTAAGCCATTTACGCCGCAAGTTTTAAAAGAAAAACTTGGTGCAGTAATGGGTGTTGCGGAGTAATGACAGAAAGCTATTATGAGCTGGTTGTTAAAGTCTCATCTAATCACTCACTTTATTCAGATTTTTTAAGTGATACTCTTCCAATAGGTTTTGAAGAGATTGATGATGGCTTTGTTATTAGAAGTGAAGAGGATTTTGAGACAATTATTTGGGGTTTAGAACAGTTTACAGAAGCTTTACAAAGAGCACTAGGTGAAACTATCGAACTTGATTGTAAACAAACGAAACTTAAAAACAGTGATTGGGTAGAGGTTTATCAAAAAAGTATTAAACCATTGCAAATAGATAAATTTTATATTCATCCAACTTGGGATGAGCCAAGTTCAGATTTAATAAATATAGTTATCAACCCGGCACTCGCATTTGGCACTGGACATCACCCTACAACTGCCTCTTCATTAAAAGCTATATCAAAATATGTAAAAGTTGGTAGTTCAGTCATAGATGTTGGCTGTGGAAGTGGAATACTTGGTATTGGTGCTATTAAAATCGGTGCGACAGTGGACGCTTGTGATACAGATATTGTGTCTGTAGAAAATACAAAAGAAAATGCGACACTAAATGGCGTTAAATTCTCAAATATATGGGAAGGTTCCTGTTCTGCGAGTAGCAATAAATATGATGTAGTTGTAGCAAATATTGTAGCTGATGTTTTAACTTTTATAGCAAAAGACTTAAAAAATGCTCTTAAAAATAATGGTATTTTAATTTTGTCAGGTATTTTAGACAAACATGAAAAAAAAGTTTTAGGCTTTTACAAAGAGTTAGAACTTTTAGAGCGAATAGCTCAAGATGAGTGGATAACGCTGATCTTAAAAAAAGGATAAGAGAAACAATATGGCAAACAAAAACAAAAAAGACAATGATAATAATGATAATAATTTTTTTAATAAAAACCCGCTAATAACATTTGCAATTTTTTCCGTTGTAATAATTTTATTATTTAAAGTATTTATTGGTGAAGGGGGAAATTTAGATGGAGGTGTTGCTGGTAGTTCTAGCAGGACTAAAAAGATAAGTTACTCTGAGTTAAAATCTTTAGTAGCTTCTAAAAGCTTAGAAAAGGTGGCGATTGGGCAAAGCTATATCAAAGCTACTGGAAATGATGGTCAAGTATACACGACAAGAATTGTTAAAAGTGACACTAAGCTTACAGAAGAGCTGGACAAGCAGGGAGTAGAATACTCTGGTTTTAGTGAAACAAACTGGTTTACTGAGATGTTTGGTTGGTTATTACCATTTTTATTGATTATCGGTATCTGGATGTTTTTTGCAGGTAGAATGCAAAAAAGCATGGGTGGCGGCATGTTAGGAATTGGAAGCTCTAAAAAAATGATTAACTCTGAAAAACCTAAAACTAAATTTGATGATGTAGCCGGTGTTGAAGAGGCAAAAGAAGAAGTTCAGGAGATCGTTGACTTTTTAAAATATCCTGCCCGTTATGTAGAGATTGGTGCAAAAATTCCAAAAGGAGTTTTGCTTGTTGGTGCTCCGGGTACAGGTAAAACACTTTTAGCAAAAGCAGTTGCCGGTGAAGCTGATGTACCTTTTTTCTCTGTAAGCGGTTCAAGTTTTATAGAGATGTTTGTTGGTGTTGGTGCCGCACGTGTTCGTGATTTGTTTGAGCAAGCGAAAAAAGACGCTCCAAGTATAATTTTTATAGATGAGATAGACGCTATTGGAAAAAGTCGTGCTGCAGGCGGTATGATGGGTGGAAATGATGAGAGAGAGCAAACTTTGAATCAACTTCTTGCTGAGATGGATGGTTTTGGAACAGATACTCCTATTATTATCTTAGCAGCTACAAATAGACCTGAAGTACTTGACCAAGCACTTCTTCGTCCTGGTCGTTTTGACAGACAGGTTCTGGTAGATAAACCAGACTTTGAAGGTCGTGTTAAAATCTTAAAAGTGCATATGCGTGATGTTAAGATGGATGATGATGTAGAGATTGAAGAGATAGCAAGATTAACTGCTGGACTTGCAGGTGCAGATTTAGCAAATGTTATAAATGAAGCAGCACTTTTAGCTGGTAGAAAAAGTCAAAAAACTGTAACACAAAATGATCTTTTTGAAGCAGTAGAAAGAGCAATCGCTGGACTAGCTAAAAAATCTCGCCGTATAAATCCTAAAGAGAAGAAAATTGTTGCATATCATGAAAGCGGGCATGCGCTTTTAGCTGAGACTACTGTTGGAGCTAAGAAAGTATCTAAGGTTTCTATAGTTCCTCGTGGACTGGCTGCTCTTGGATATACAATTAACAAGCCAGAAGAAAATAAATTTATGATGCAAATGCATGAACTGTTTGCTGAAGTAGATGTACTGCTTGGCGGTCGTGCAGCAGAACAGGTTTTCATCGGTGAAATTTCTACTGGTGCCGGAAACGATTTGGAACGTGCTACTGACATTATTAAATCTATGGTTCAAAATTATGGAATGAGTGATGTAGCAGGTTTAATGGTTTTAGAAAAAAGCAGACAATCTTTTATTGGCGGCGGACAACAAGCTACGCGTGAATATAGTGACAAGATGGCAGAAAATATGGATGAGTTTATTAAGTCAACATTATCTGAGCATTATGAAACTGTAGTTGCAAGGCTTGAAGAATATAAAGGTGCTATAGAAAACATGGTTGCTTTGCTGTATGAAAAAGAAAACATTACCGGTGAAGAAGTTAGAGAGATTATTGTAAGCTTTGAAAAAGAAAACGATATGGTATCTAAAGTTACAGAAACCACTGATTCAATTACTGAAGAGTTAAAAGAAGATGCAAAGATGGCAAAAAAAGATAAGTTAAAAAAAGATAGTGAGAAAAGTGATGAGAAGTAATCTTTTTCCTATCGCAAAAGAGGCTTGGAAATATATTGCTTATAGTGCTTTAGCATTTGTTATTTTTTCTATCTTAGACATTGATCTATTACAAATAGTATCATTCTTTTTAATTTTATTTTTTATTGCTGTTTATAGAAATCCCGAAAGAGAAACTCCTATGTTTCAAGACAATAGTGTTGTCAGCCCAGTTGATGGCATTGTCATTTCAATTGAAGAGTTACATAGCAAAGAGTACGCATATAAAATAGAAATAGAGAGTAATTATTTAAATGTAGCTGTTTTGAGAGCACCACTTACATCTTCAATTGAAAATATTGATATGAAAAAAGGTGCTAAACTCTCCACATCAAACTCTCTTTTTAAAAAATTAAACGAATACTGTGAAATTGTTTTTAAAGATAAAAATTCGAATACTGTTAAAGTAGTCCATAGATTAAAACAGAGTTTTGATAATATAAATGTTAATACTTCACCTTCTCAAAATATACTTCAAGGCAGCAGATATGGAGTTATGCTTAATGGTGTAACTACTGTTTATCTTCCTCAAAACTTTAGATTAAATGTCAATATCGGAAATGAACTTAAAGCTTCACAAAGTTTAATAGGCTATTTTTCTAAAAAATAGATCTAAGCCGATTAAAATCATACTACTGTTTTGAATGCTGTTTTTCAAAGAGTAGCTTATCTGTGTCTATCTCAAAGTTGAAATATGCAGAACTGAACCCATTGTTTCCAACTCTCGATAATTGAATGACTGCTCCGTCATTATTTTTTACTTCTAAATATAAGAGTCCTAAAGCATAACGGCTTTCTAAAAAGTTTGTATCTTTCATCTTAGAAAGTTCCAGTAAAGCTATTGCATTTTCATGATGTCCGGCAGCGGTAGAAGCGACAGCACCAAGAAACAGTGTGTAAGCATCTCTGACTTTTAAATCATCTATAAGTTGATTATAGAGGGTATACGATTCTTCGTAAGCCTTATCATAGAGTGAAGCCAGAGCTAAAGCACTTGTGAGCTCATAAATAGGTTCTTGTGTTGAGTTTAAAACTTGTTTTAACTGTTCTCTTAAAAAATAGAGTTGACCAGTTATGAGGTTTTCTTGAATATATAAATATCTAGTTATGTTTGGACCATAATATAAGTCATTGAAGTGAAAATTTTGCAGTTTGAGATAGTTTAAAACTTCTGATGCATATTCGAGAGGCTGTGAATTATAAAAATGAGAATCTATATACATCAGATGTGGCAAAATATCATTTGGAAGCAATATAGTTAGTTTCTGAGATGATTTTTCTGCAATATCCAGTTTATTTAAACTAATTGCAATGATGGTATCTAGAGCCAAATAGAGTGGCCTTTGTTTATAGTTATTGTCTAACCAGTCAGCCGTTGCTAAAAAATTGCCTTCACTATAGTTAAGAAGTGTTTTATACAAATCTATGGTTTCACTATCTGCTTCTTCCATTATAGAATCTCTTACTAAAGAGTTGAGTTTAGCATTTTCTTTATTTATGAGTTGGCCCGTCATAACTGCATATACACCAGACAAATAGTTTTTTGCATCTAAATTATATGATCTGACAAAGTGCTCATGTGCCTGAATCATATTGCCCATTTGTGCATAAGTAAGAGCTAGATTATAGTGAAGTATTGAATGTTTAGGTTGTATCTCAACGAGTTTTTGCAGCTCATTATTTGCTTCTCTAATTTTAAAAGATAAAGCTTTCTTAATAGCTTTTATAATTCCTCTGTTTACACTGGAAGAGGAAGCACTTTTTTGAAGATATTCTTCAGCAGTGTTGATGTTGTCTATAAATATATTTGCATTTCCCTTTCTGATGTAACTAATAGTTTGTTCAGCATTAAACATTTTATATGGTGAAAAATAAAATATTTTTTGATAATTAAGAAGCTTACTGTCATCTATAGTTTTTCTGTACTGATTTTGAGCCTTTTTGGATTTAAACAGAGACTCTTTTAAGTTGACTTTTATTGGGTAGTATTTATAAACTTCTTGAGGAAACATATCTGTCACATTTTTTATTTCTTTGCTTCCATTTTCAACTTGACCAGATTTTAAGTAGATAAGTCCGAGTGCTAATCCTGCTCTCACAGGATTTGTATTGTACTGTATAGCGTCTTGTAAATGTTTTTTTGCTAGTGTTAAATCTCCAATATTTGCATACAAAAGACCTATACTTAATGAATCTTTCTGATTAAAATTATTTTCCAAAGACTCTACAGCATTATAATTATTTCCAAAAAGAGTATTTATTTTTGCACTAAGGTGTTTTTGTATATCTGGATATTCATCAGAAGTTGGATTATCAAGAGCACTCAGTGCTTCAAGATAGTTATTTTTATAGTAATTGATGAGTGTGTAATAATAAGAATAGAGTGGCGAATCTATTTCTCTAGATAAATAAGCATGCGCTAAGTTTATGTAGTAATCAAAACTTTGCGCATCTTTTAAATGTAAAGAGCAAACAGCAGCATTAATTGCACTGACACATCTTTTTTCATCATTTACAATTGCTTTTTTAAATGTTTGAAAAGCCATATCGTACTGTTCATTTTTTAGTTGAGCAACTCCTAAATTATAGACTGATATTGCTTCGCTGTATATTGCAATTTTTTCGTATATAAAGAGAGCCTCTTTTTTAGAACCATTTAAGTATAAATAATTAGCTTTAGCAATCATATTTTCTATCTGACTTGGCTCAACAACTTTGACAATTTTTTTATCAAGTTTTCCATCGATTAAATCCATTGATTGTAATTGTTGTTTATCTGTAGATTGTAATATGAGAAGTATAACTATAATGATAATTAAAATACTTGCAGCCGCAAGTGCACCAACGATGATTATTTTTTTATTTTTGCCCTTTTTATCCTCAGTAAGAAGTTTTTCTTCTTGATTGTTGATATTTTCAAAGCTAGCTGCATCGTTGTCTTGAATGATTATTATATCTTCTTGTGGCTCAGCCATTACCTGCCTTATCTCAATACTGTGTTTACTCTGTTTAAAGCAATAAAAGTGCCAAAAAAAGTTATACTATTGTATCACATATTGAGGAACTATATATGATTTCTTTTAAACAATTTTCGAATGGTTTTGAGTATTTAGAAATTAAAAATGAAGTTTCAAAAGCAAAAATTGCTCTGCAGGGAGCACATATTTTTGAATATTCAAAAATTGGTGAAAAACCACTGCTTTGGTTAAGTGAAGCTTCTGAATTTAAATTAGGCACAGCTATTCGTGGAGGTGTACCATTGTGTTGGCCTTGGTTTGGTGTGAATAAAACAGATACAAATATGCCCCAGCATGGTTTTGTAAGAACTATGATTTGGAAATTAGTAGAATTTACAGAAAATGATGAATGCAGTGAATTAACACTTCTATTATCCAACTCAAAAGAGACACTGGTATTTTGGCCTTATAAATTTGAGTTAAGATATAAAATAAAAGTTGCAGATGAACTGACATTGGAACTAATAACAAAAAATTGTGACGTAAAAGCTTTTTCTATAACTCAAGCTTTACATACATATTTTAATATTTCAAATATTTCAGATGTGTTTGTAAGTGGTTTAGAAAATAAACTATACTTCGATTCTTTGAAACAAAAAAGCTTTATGCAAGATGGAAATATAAGCTTTCATAAAGAGGTAGACAGAGTCTATCAAGACGTTAACAATCCAATTTTACTTATTGATGTTGATAGAACTTATACTATTACAAACTATGGCTCATCTTCATTTGTTGTATGGAACCCATGGCTTGAAAAATCAACAAAGATGAGTGGTATGAAGTCTAACAGTTATGAGAGTATGCTCTGCATTGAAAGTGCAAATGCTCTGGATGATTTTAAAACTATAGAGCCCAATAGAGTGCATGGTCTAAAAACAACAATAAAATTTTAATTCTACCTGCTTTATAGTGTATTTTCCACATGCCATTTGAATATGAATAAAAGCATTAGTCAAGATAACAAACCAAGTTATACAAAAAGAATTTTATAGTTAAAAAACTTTAGCAATAGTAATACTTGTATTTTTATATATTGCTTATAATTCTATTTCGTCCAGACTCTTTTGCCTTATACAGGTTGTCATCAGCCTCTTTATATATATTTTCTGCAGTGGTTTCTTTGTCTACATTTTTACAGACTAAACCCATTGATCCTGTAACAAACTTTGATGCAGAATTGTTGATATGTGGAATTTCAAGTGCTTCTATGGCTTTTAAAAGATTGTTGGCAAATTTTATTGTCTCTTGGTTGTTCTGTTCTGAGAAAATCATCCCAAACTCTTCACCACCCAATCTAAAAGCAAAATCACCTGCACGTTTTGAGAAATTATTTAAAACATCACCTAACTTTTCAAGTACCTTATCTCCTGCTTGATGTCCATAGGTATCATTATACTGCTTGAAATGATCGATATCTATCATTAAAAAAGTGATGTTATTCGAGTCTCTTTTCGCACGTTGAAGTTCCTGATTAAGCACTTCATTAAAATAACGTCGGTTGTACAGAGATGTTAACTCATCCCTGATGGAGAGTTCTTCAATTCTTTTTTTATCTGTAACATCCTGCCTAATAGCGGTGTAGCCAACTTTAGTATTATTTTCATCATATATAGGATAAATAGCTGTGTTCACCCAATAATAAGAGCCATCTTTAGCTCTGTTCTTTAATACGCCTTTCCAGTCTTTATTAGAAGTAATGCTCTGCCATAAATCTATGTAAAACTCTCGATTCATGTCAGGATGTCGAATTATTCTATGATTTTTACCTAAAAGTTCTTTTTTTGTATATCCGGATATTTGACAAAATGCTTCAGATACATAGATTATATTACCCTTTAAATCAGTAGAGGATGTGATAATGTTTTTATCTACAAGCTCAACATAATCTCTAATCACTTTTTCATCTCTTTTTTTCTGTGAGATATCTTCTGCTATACCCATGTATCCTATGATTTCATCAGAATTATTTTTAAGAGCACTAATAGAAAGATTCACAATAATTGTTTTTTTGTCTTTAGTTATATATTTCCACTCATAAGTATTATCTAGTCCAAGTCTACTTTTTACAAACAAGGTATCAAAACCTATTTTAATGTCCTCGCCCAATTCTTGAGAAAATTCATTAGCCCTTTGTTCAATCTCAGTCATGTCATGAAAAATTGATGCTGATTTTTGATTCACTAACTCATTCGAACTATAGCCAAGCATCAGTTCTGCCTCTTTATTGAATAGTGTAATAGTTCCCTTTGTATCGGTTGTAATAATGGAGAGAGGTGAGTAGTCTAGAACAGATTGTAAAAAGTTTTTATTTATAGATAACTCACTAAAAGCATTAGACAAAGCCTTGTTTAGTTTATAGAATTGTAGATGATTATTAACTCTGACTAAAAGTTCTTCTTTCGCAAAAGGCTTAGAAATATAATCGACAGCTCCTTCTTTAAAACCTCTGACTATACTTTGAGAGTCATTTTTAGCTGTTAAAAATATAAATGGTATACTAGCTGTATCCTTATTATGTTTTAGCTTATAAGCGACTTCATAGCCGTCCATCACAGGCATCACAATATCGAGCAAGACAAGATCAATATTCTCAGAATTTGCAATCTCCAAGGCAGTTATACCATCTGTTGCTACTAATATATTATATTTTTCACTTAGTATCTCAAACAGTACAGATATGTTTACACTTTCATCATCTACTATAAGTATATTTTGTTTTTTCATCTTAATCCACCAGTAATTTATATATATCGTTAAGCATGTTAGCAGCATCTTTATATTTATATGCAAGAAGCTGAGCAGTTAATTCTTTTATAGTACTCATTTGTACATGCACAGAAAGCATCTTTTCTAACAACTCAATTCTCTCTTGAGATATCGCTCTAAAGTGTTTTATATCTTCTTGTATCTCCCTTAGATAATCTAGCACATCGTCTTTTTTATATTCATCGCTTGCAACATTATCTTGAAGCAGTTTTAGTTGAGACTTTAGATTTTCAACTGTTACACTCACTTCTTTTATAAGTTCTGGAATAAGATTTTTTTTAACTTGAATATCTATGGTCTTATGTATTTCATCTGAAATTTTAAATATCTTTTTAAGCGAGATATTTCCACTAACCCCTTTTAAAGAATGAATAGATCTATTGAATTCATCTGTCCCTATTTTAGATATATCAAATATTTTCTCTGCATCTTTATAATCTTCACAAAATTTTGAAATAAGTTGTTTAATTATTTTTGGTTTATCACCAATTCTATTTTTGAGCTCTTGTGAGTCTACTCCATAAAACTCAGTTGAGTAATCATCAATATTTTCCTTATTCTCTTTCAGTTTTAAGTCTTGTGGGTAAGATTTTTTTGATTTTATATATTTAAGCAGTGTAGCAACGAGTTCATCATGATCAATTGGTTTTGCCAAATGAGCAGACATTTGAGCTTCAGCTGCTTTTAGTACATCTTCTTTCATAACAGCAGCACTTAGTGCGACTATCGGTATATTAGCATTAATCTTTTTAATACGTCTACTAGCTTCAAACCCATCCATAATAGGCATTTGAAGGTCCATTAATATTAGGTCATACTCTTTTCCTGCTTCTATCATTTCAACTGCTTCTTTACCATTATTTGCTATGTCTACATGCAGATCTAACTCTTCTAAGACACCTACTGCTACTATCTGATTTATTTTATTATCCTCTACCAGCAGTATTCGCGAGCCTATCAGTGAAGTAGTGTCCAGTGCGTTTCTTTGCTCTTTTGCATGTCTTATATTTTGAAATTCTATAGAGTTTTCTTTGTCCTCAAATTTTCCAAATGTAGCTGTGAAAATAAACTCACTTCCTTCACCTAATCTGCTCTGCACCCAAATATCACCACTCATAAGCTTTACTAACTGTTTAGAGATAGCAAGCCCTAAGCCGCTTCCGCCATATTTTCGAGTTATAGAGTTGTCTGCTTGGCTAAATTCTAAAAAAAGATTTTCTTGAACTTTTTGACTCATTCCCATGCCACTATCTTTTATAATGAATTTCAGCTTTTTATAGTGTTTATCTTCTTTTAAAAGTTCAACACTCACATCAATATTGCCTTCATCTGTAAATTTAATAGCATTTCCTATTATATTTGTTAATATCTGCGTTAAACGCAGAGGATCTCCTATAAGTGTTAATCTCTTATTAATTCTTATATTGAAAGATAAGCCTTTTATATTTGCCTGATGTTCAAACAAATCTTTTACATTACTTATTACGCTGTCGAGTTCAAATACAGTATTTTCCAAATTTAATTTACCAGCTTCTATTTTGGAATAATCTAAGATGTCATTAATAACATGCAAAAGTGCTTTTGAGGATGTTTTAGATTTATTTAAATAGTCTCTTTGTTGTTCAGTCAAATTACTTTTAAGCACCAAGTCTATTAAACCCAATATTCCATTCAAAGGTGTTCTTATCTCATGACTCATATTTGCTAAAAAGTCTGATTTTGCTTTATTTGCCTTTTCAGCTCCTTCTTTGGCTTTAATAAGGTCATTTTCTAACTCTTTACTGTGAGTGATGTCTTCTACAATTACCACATAGTTAGATACTTGTTCATCATTTTGAACAATTGGAGATGCAATAATAGATTCAGTATACTCAGTTGCATTTTTACGTTTATTTATAAATTCACCATACCAATTTTCCCCTTGATTAAGTACTTTAAACATCTCTTCATATACTGTTATAGGTATTTTATCTGATTTTAAACGACAAGGATTTTTACCAAGGACTTCAAGTTTTGTATACCCTGTAATTCTTGTAAAAGAAGCATTGGTATACTCAATTTCATTATTTAAGTTTGTAATAAAAATACCATTAGGACTTTGCTCCACAACCTGTGAAAGTTTACGTAGCTCATTTGCTTGGGACTGGAGTAGATGTCTACTCTTTATAAGCGTTAAAATAATATAGAGTAAAACAAAATAAACTGCCAACCAAAACAAAGTCAACAATAGTGGATATTGATTGTCTTTAGAATTATCAAATTCGGGTGTGCTTGAGAATTTGATATACCATGAGTGATTACTAACAGTGAGTATTTTTTTTGTATGGTATTTTGCAACATACGAAGATGGGACAAAAGAGCGGTACATAAGACTTTCCTCTGTCATATCGCTACTGTCATAGATTTCAAAATTAGAGATTGATTTTTTGGATCCTATCGTATTCATAAGATCATTCATTCTAAATGCAGCGTAAACAAACCCTACTAATGCTTTTCTACGCTCTTGGATTGTGTCGATTTTAGACTCTCTTTTATAGAGTGGCAAGTATATTAACATACCGGCTTGTACGTCAGAATCAATCTCCTGAACCAGTGTGACTTTTTTCGAAATAGTTGCATGCCCACTATCTCTTGCTTTTTGCATGGCTGCTCGGCGAGTAGACTCTGAATACATGTCATAGCCAATAGCTTGTATATTACGTTTATCCATTGGCTCAAGATAGAGAATAGTGCTGTACTGTTTTCGTGTTCCTACTGGTTTAAGAGAAAATGATGAAAACCCGTCATTGCGCATTTTTTGCTCAATAGCAGTGATTTCATCAGACTTAAGCATAAGTGAAAAGCCAAGTCCCTGAATCCCGGGATATCTTTGTTTGATATTCATGGTTTCTATAAAATAGAACCAATCCTCGCGAGTAACATTGTCACTTGCATGAAACAATCCAATTCCACTGCGTATAACATTCTCGTAGCGTGACATATGTCTGTCAATATTGTCAATTTTTTCTAGAACAGCTATTTCAAATTCTTCTTTAGCTAAATTTTCATAATAATGCTTTGTGCCAATCCAAAGGAGAGATGAAAATATTAATGATAAAACTATAATAGATAAAACGCTTGTCTTGGAATAAGTAAAATATTTTTGCAGGGGTGTGGATAAATTGAAATTTTCAAACAAGAGGTTCAACCTTTTAAATTCATTTATTCAGGTTTCTACAAAAAGTAGATGTATTTAAATTTTCAGTAAAGTTATAAAAACTATTATATCAATTAATTTCAAGAAATTGCTTAATCTATTAAGCAGGAAGGGAGATTATAAAGTTGATACTGTTAATAAGTTACTCTATAAGGTATTCTATTGTTTAACTTAATACGCACACATACAGAGTTTGAGCTATAATAAACTATTTAAATAATAAGATTTTTCAAAAAGTGGTATAAATGCAAAACAGCTATAAAAGAGTAGATGCTCATCTTTCAAGTCTAGGATATTGCTCAAGAAGTGAAGCAAAAAAATTTCTAAAAATGTTTCGAGTTTCTGTCAATGGAGTGAGAGT
>JAGXIA010000023.1 GCA_024635885.1 Helicobacteraceae bacterium
GGTTTTACTTGTCGATGATATTATTGACAGCGGTCAAACTGTAAAAGAAGTGATGGAGCAGTTAAAGATCTCTTATCCTGATGTAGAAATTAAAATTGCTTCCATCTATTACAAAACTACCGCCGTAATTCAAGCTGATTTTTCTCTCCATGAAGCCACTGATTGGATTAACTTTTTTTGGGAAGTAGATTTTTTGGAAGAAAAAAATGACTAAAGATTCTCAAACAACTACACTCAGTAAACTTGGTTCTTCTCATACAGAATATAAATATGAATATTCTCCGGAGCTGCTCGAGACTTTTGACAACAAACATCAAGAAAATGACTACTGGGTCACATTAAACGCTGATGAATTCACTTCTTTATGCCCTATTACAAATCAGCCAGACTTTGCAACCTTGATAATCAACTATATTCCAAATGTTAAAATGGTAGAAAGTAAATCTTTAAAACTTTACCTCTTTAGTTTTATAAATAACGGTGAATTTCATGAAGAAGTCGTAAATAAAATAGGCAAAGACTTAGTCAAACTCATGGAGCCTAAATACCTTGAAGTTATAGGTCTCTTTTATCCCAGAGGGAACATCAGTATTCATCCTGCTTTTAGTTATGACAACGGGGAACAAATGTACAAAGATATTTTAAAACACAGATTTATGAACAGAAATCTAAATCCGCAAAGAATAGGATAAAAGATGTTGTTAAAAAAAGTAACATTAAAAGAAAACTCTCTTTTGGAATACAGCTCTGCAGAGCTGCTCTTTTTGGGTCATAGTGGTCAGCCCTATCGTGGTGTACTGTATGTAAAATTTCTCAGTAAAGGTGAAACTTTTGATTTAAGAGACTTCAAACATTACATAACATCTCTGAGACAAATGACATTTAAAGCCGAAGATATTGCATATGAAATTTTTGCGACTATCGACAATTGTATTTCAGTTGCGAATTTAGGTGTTGTAGTAGACTTGAGTGCCCGTGGAGGGATTCAGCAAAGAATTACTTATGGAGACTCTTTTACCCCTGTTAAAAAAGCAACTATTTTTCAAGTAAGCTAAATCAACAGCTAAACCTTTAAAATCATAACTAATATGCATATAACTTGCTTATATTTAAACTAAACACTATCATTGCATTTTAAAAACTATGTGGAATATCATTTGCTGCTACAAAAAGTAAATAAAATAATTTTTTTGAAAACCAAACAAATATAGAGGGATTACAATATGACGCAACTAAATAACAATATATCTTCATCTCAATCATTTCACAATCAGGAAATTGACACCTACCTGTATAAGAATATGAAAGTAAAAATTATTACAGTTTTTACAGACAGTGGAAAAGCCACAGCGCTTGTTGAGGATGAAAACGGGGAGTTATTTGAAGTAGCAAGAGATATGCTGATATAATATCAAGGAATGAAATGCTTATAAAAACTTTCTTTTTATTGTTAATTACTTTATTATTACATGCCGATGAAGTATTACAAAGTGATTATTACATTACAACTGATGATATAAATTTATCAATCATAGTTCCACATGCCAAACAAGATAGTAAACTTTATTCACTTGAGAGAAGCAGATACACTAAAAAAATTAAATCCAAAGAATTAATAGAACTTCTCAAAGAACATGGCTACTCTTCTTATCTTGCAAACGACCGATACATAAATTTTATAAAAAAAAGCCCTATTGATCTTACAATTATAGAAGAAAAAATACGAAAGCTTTATACAGATAAATATAAAGATATTCAAATACAAGCAATCACTGTCATGCCGAGAGGCTATATAGAATCACTCACCGACACTTATATAGTTAACATAGAAAAAAACAATCACTTCTCAAGAAGCGGAACACTTTATGTAAAAACTACGGACAATAAAAAAATATTTTTTGATTATGCTGTAGAGGCAAAAGTAGGCGTTTATATTGCAAGAAAAAAAATACAAAGAGAAAGTGAGCTCTCTTTAGTAAACTGTAAAAAAAAGAGTATAATTTTAGATAAATTCGATTCGATGCCTATTCAAAAGTTACAACAAGGCATGATTCAAAGCAAACATCACCTAAAAGAAGGCAGCATCATAACTTCAAGAGATGTTGAGCCACTCAGTTTTGTCAGACGAGGTTCAATTGTCAGTGTTATCCTAGATGAAAAAAACATAGCTATCTCTTTTTCTGCAGAAGCATTACAAGATGGTAGACTTGGCGATACAATTACAATTCAAAAAAATGACAGAAAAAGATTAAAAGCAAAAGTAATAGGTAAAAACAGAGTGGAGATTCAATGAAAATAGTTGTAGCAACAAGCGGTGCCAGCGGAGTTAACCTAGGTTTAAAAACTTTAGAACTACTGCCAGACTCTGTAGAAAAACATTTCATAATGTCTAAGAATTCTAAAATAGTCTTAAAAAAAGAGATGAACATAAAATTTCACTCAAATGAAGATATTTCAGCGAGTATTGCCTCTGGTTCTTTTGGAGTAGATGCAATGATAATAGCACCCTGCAGCATGAATACTCTTGCAAAAATAGCATGTGGAATCTCAGACAACCTCATAACAAGATGTGCTGCAGTTATGATAAAAGAGCACAAAAAACTTATTTTAGCTCCCAGAGAAATGCCGTTTTCTGCCATAGCTCTTGAAAACATGCATAAACTAGCCTCTTTAGGCATTATTATCGCCCCTCCAGTTATGGCATACTATTCTGAACAACAAACACTTGATGAAATGGAAAATTTCATTATTGGAAAATGGTTTGATTTGCTTGGCATAGAAAACAATCTTTACAAAAGATGGGAATAAAATGAAGAATAGAATAGCCCTTTACCCTGGAACTTTCGATCCTATAACAAATGGACATTTTGATGTCATTGAAAGAGCTTTAGGACTTTTTGATGAAGTCATTATTGCTGTAGCAGTTTCACAAGACAAAAAACCAATGTTTTCTCTCGAAGAAAGAATAGAGATGATAAATAAATCTATTGCTTCTTTAAAGAATGTAAGAGCAGTAGGTTTTGACAACCTTACCGTAGAATTAGCAAAAACTCACCGTGCCAGCATACTCATTCGTGGTCTTCGTGCTGTGAGTGACTTTGAGTATGAACTGCAACTTGGCTATCTAAACAACTCACTTGATGACACCATCGAAACTGTTTATCTGATGCCAAAACTCGATCACGCATTTATCAGCTCATCAATTGTTCGGAATCTTTTAAAGTTTAACGGTAAGACTGAGCATTTAGTTCCAAAAGAAGTTCAAGAAATTATAGGGAGCATGAAAGCATGTACATTGCAATAGAGGGAATAGATACAGCTGGAAAAAGCACACAGATTGCTAATCTGGCCAAAGAATTTCCACTTGCCATAATTACAAAAGAACCTGGAGCTACTGCAATAGGAAAAGAGATAAGAGAACTTGTTTTAAGTGCCCGTGCGAAAAGTAAAAAAGCCGAATTTTTACTATTTTTGGCAGATCGTGCTGAGCACATAAAAGAGGTAATAGAACCAAATTTAAACAAAATGATCATTTCAGACAGAAGTGCAGTCAGCGGCGTTGCTTATGCCCTTATTCAAGGTGAGATTGAAAAAGAAGATTTAGTCTCATTAAATAATTTTGCCACAAACGGTTTCTATCCACAAAAAGTTTTTTTACTAAAACTGACAAAAGAAGAACTTGAGTTTAGACTTTCTCAAAAAGAGTTAGATGGAATTGAGCTTCGCGGCAGTGAATACCTCCTAAAAATTCAAGATGCCATCATAGAAGCTACAAAGCTCCTGAACTTGGAACTTGTAACTATTGATGCCACACAAAGCAGAGAAGAAATAGCCGTTCAGATATTAAACAATATTAACTAAATGAATCTGCTAGACTTTGATTATATCAACAAAGAGGACAAAGAACTAACGCAGCTTTTTATCTCTTCAAACAGTGTTAAAAAATATATTTTAGGTATTAACAAACTTACAAAAAGCGTACTACGGCATGTGGAAGTTGATGGAATAATTGATGATTTCAGCAGAGTTCAGCGTTCACGTAAAAAAGAGATTTTACAGATAGAAGATATTCCCAAAGATGCAATTATACTTTGGGTCTCAACCGGCAGTCCGCTGGAAGTAAAAAACAAACTGGATTGTTTGGGTTTTAAAAGTATAAGCTACCTTTCATTTTATAAATACTCTAAACTTGATTTAGCCGAGCCTCCATTTATCCTCGATTTTGAAGATAATTTCAAAAACAATCGTGTTCAATATGAAAAAACATATCAGCTGCTTTGTGATGAAAAATCAAAGCAAATATTTGAAAAAGTACTGAATTTTAAAACAACGTTTGATTATAACTTTATGGAAGGTTTTACAAATGACCACGCCGGACAGTACTTCGACAAAGAGCTCATTCCTGAAATAAAAAACATAAGTTTTGTAGATGGCGGCGGTTATGTAGGCGATACCTGCACCGAAGTCATTAAAAACTATCCTGACTTTAAAAAAATCTATCTCATAGAACCCATAACTGAGAATATAAGAATAGCAAAAAGAGAATTAGAGCACTTTAAGAACATAGAGTTTCTGGCATGTGGAATTTCAAACAAAAAAGCCACCCTGCACTTCAATGAAGAAAAATCATTTTCAAGCATATATGGAAAAGGTACCAAAAGCATAGAAGTAGATACCATTGACAATATTGTAAAAGAAAAAGTCGATTTCATAAAGCTTGATATTGAAGGGGCTGAACAAGATGCGATAGACGGAGCTATAAATACCATTCAAAAATACAAGCCTGTTTTAGCCATCTGTATCTATCATAAAGCTGAAGATTGGTATAAAATTCCTCAAAAGGTATTAGCTATTGAGAGTGAATATAAAGTCTATTTAAGACACTATATGGAAGGAATTTTTGAGACTGTAATGTACTTCATACCAAAGAGCATAGATAAAGCAAAAAATAAAATACGATAACTAATATTTAAATTACAGTAATATTTAATAAAATGCTATTCTCGTGCTACATTTACATGATATACTATTAAAAAGGAAATTTTATGACACTTATTGAAATATTTACAGATTATGTAGTAAACAAAAAGAGTTTAGTTGAATATGTAGAACTTAGAAAGACTTTGAATCAACGTGGCGAGTTTAATGATGAGACTCTTATTTTAGCACAAAACAATCTTGATAGACTTGGCCGTGAAAACAAAAAAATTTTGGATGAGATGTATGCTATTCTTTTTAAAATTGTTAAACTCGATAGAGGACACTGTGTTGAATACCCACTGGATTTCATAAAAGAAATACTAAAATTATATAAAAATTCAGTAGAACCTAAAGATATTTTAAGAGACTATAAAGAGATTCTAAATCATAAATACTCAGGTGCTTAAAGAGCTTTTTTCTCTCTGAGTTTGTCTTTTTTACTTTTACCTTTTCCTTTAACTGGAGCGGGACCTTTTTCTTTCTTGGGTGCTTCTCCAACTAATTCAAAACCTTCCATACTCTCTCGTTCTAGTTGTATCTCACTACGTTTTTCTATAAGTTTAAAGTGTTCCATATCTTCGTAGTCTATAAAACTTATAGCAACTCCTGATTTTCCTGCACGGGCAGTTCGACCTATACGGTGAATGTAGTCAGCAGGAGAACGTGGCAAGTCATAGTTTATTACACAGTCAATATCGTCGATATCTAAACCACGAGCCGCTATATCAGTAGCGAAAAGTATGTTTATTTTTCTCTCTTTAAAAGCCAGCAGAGTTTCATTACGAGAATCTTGTTCTAAATCACCATTAAACGAAGCTGCTTTAAAGCCATACTTTCTAAACTTTTCAGCTATGTTGTCGGTTGCACGTTTGTTTGCCATGAA
>JAGXIA010000114.1 GCA_024635885.1 Helicobacteraceae bacterium
GATACAGGATTCGAACCTGTGAATGCTAGCACCAAAAGCTAGTGCCTTACCGCTTGGCGAATCCCCAATGTATAAATGTTTAGTAGTTCACATTTATTTCGCCGAGATTTTAGCATAAGAAACTTTAAAAATTATTTATATACACAAATTTATTATAAATAAATACCTCTGCTCGTATTTTTGCACGTAACCATAATGAAATATTTACATATTAATATTCGCTGCATATAAGGATTATATATGAAGCAACTTTCCATAAAACTACAGGTTCTAATTTTAGTGATATTGTCATTATTAATATTGACAGTGATTACAAGTATGATATCGAGTTCAAAAAGTAAATCAGTACTTATGAAGAATAGTTATGAAAAATTGACAATGGTAAGAGATATAAAAAAATTTCAAATTGAAAAGTTTTTGAATAACTGTATTAGTGATATTAATGTTTTGGCTGTGAGCAACAACCTTCAAAATATTACATGGGATTTACTAAATGTTTTAAAGTATTTAGAGATGGCAGACAATGCTCCTTTCCCAGTCAATAATTCTGATGCAAAAGAAGAAAGACTTCCCCACGAGGTATATTTTCAAAAGTATTTAAAAGAGTATGGATATAGCGATATTTATGTAATTTCTGCTGACAAAGGTTTAGTAATGTACTCGGCAAAGAAGAAACTTGACTATGGTGCAAATCTTTCAGCAGGCTCATTGAAAAATTCTCCTTTAGCAGAGGTGTGGGAAAAAACAATTAAAAATAAACGTACTACTTTTGTTGATATGAAACAGTATGCTCCAGACAATAATGCACCGGCTATGTTTCTTGGAACACCCATTACAATATACGCACAGGTTAAAGCAGTCCTAGTTTTTAAAATAAATAATGATTCAATCAATAATATTATGAAGTATCGTAATGGGTACGGAGCATCGCAAGAAGATTATCTTGTCGGTTCAGACAAACTAATGCGTAGTGATAGTTATTTAGATCCCAAGGCTCACTCTCTTTTAACATCTTTCACTAATCCATCAACCGGATATATTGAAACTGAGGCTACTATTGCTGCATTTAATGGTGATACAGATACAAAGATTGTTATAGACTATAATGATAACCCTGTATTATCAGCTTACTCTCCTGTGAAAGTCGGAGAAGATTTTGTATGGGCGATTCTTTCTGAAATAAATGAAGCCGAAGTATTACAGTTACCGCATGCACTTAGAAATAGTATTATAATCTGGTCTATAATAGTGATGATTTTAATAATAACAATAGTTACTTTTATTCTTAATGCAACTATTATTAAACCAATAGAGCAGTTTAAAAATACGATTGTAAATATAGGAAATAATAGAGACTTAACATTACAAGTTCAGACTAATGCTCCCGCAGAGATTAAACTCATAGCAACTACATTTAACAAGCTAATAAGTGACTTACGTGCGCTTATCGATAGTTCAAAGATAAGTTCATCTGAAAATACTTCTATTGCTCACGAGTTTTCCACAACTTCTATAGGCGTTGGCAATAATGTTGAACAATCGGTAGTTATTATTGGCAAAGCAAGTGAACAAGCACAAAAAATAAAAAATGAAATAATCTTATCAGTCAGTGATGCTAAAGAGAATAAAGAAAGTATTACGCATGCAAATAAGAACCTTGATGATGCTCGTATGAAGATAGTAACACTTACTTCACGTGTCCAAACAACTGCTGAATCTGAAGTAGCATTGGCTTCACATATGAATACCTTGTCTGATAATGCAAATGATGTCAAATCAGTTCTTAGTGTGATTTCAGACATTGCCGATCAAACGAATTTACTTGCTTTAAATGCTGCCATAGAAGCTGCTCGAGCCGGAGAACATGGTCGTGGCTTTGCTGTTGTTGCAGATGAAGTAAGAAAGTTAGCAGAGCGTACACAAAAATCATTGACTGAGATTAATTCAACAATTAGCATAATAGTTCAGTCTATAATCGAAGCCAGTGGTCAGATGACAAGTAATTCGCGAGAGATGCAGTCACTCTCAAGTATGGCATCAGATGTAGAAGAAAAAATAAATTTCAGTGTTGACATTGTAAATAAAGCTGTGGATGCTAGTGATAAAACTGTAAATGATTTTCTTAAAACAGGAAAAGATATAGAACTGATTGTAACTCAGGTTATGGAGATTAACGAACTATCTTCTAAAAATGCAAGAAGTGTTGAAGAGATAGCATCCGGGGCAGAGCACTTGAACTCTCTGACTGAAAGTTTAAATACAAAACTAGAAGAGTTTAGAACATAATTGATTGTTGCTACAAATAACTAGAAAACTACTTTACAGCATTTTCTTCATATCTTGAACAAACTCTGTAATATCATCGTGAAGTGTCTGAAGATTCTATGCTGCTCCTAACGCTTTACTTACACCAGCTGCGTAAGCCGGATCAACTTTTTCAAAAAGTGCTAATTGTCTATCTACAATATTTTTTGGCACTCCACTCATAGCTTCTGCCGTATTACTGAATAATTGTGATTTTTGAGAGTCACTCATTAGATTGAAAAGCGCTCTTGGTTGCGAATAATAATCATCACTGTCTTCCCGGTGGTCATATCTGTATCCATCACCATCTGTGGGAAATGGCGGCTCAACATATTTTTTATCTTCTATGGGACCATCAAAACTGTTTGGCTCATAAAAAGCATCACTTCCTTTTGGAGGTGAAAAATTCATTGCACCGTCTGCATGATAAGTGTTGACTTCAACCAATGGACGATTTACCGGAAGCATCTCATAATGTGTGCCTACTCTATACCTATGGGCATCAGCATATGACATAATTCTCGCTTGCAGCATCTTGTCAGGTGACCAGCTAATTCCAGATACAACATTTGATGGACTAAACGCCGATTGTTCTATCTGGGCAAAATAGTTTTCAGGATTTTTGTTTAACTCAAACTCACCAACATCAATCATAGGATAATCAGAGTGTGGCCATACTTTTGTCAAATCAAATGGATTAAACGCTACATTTTCAGCCTCTGCCTCAGTCATGATTTGTATCTGAAATTTCCACTTTGGAAAGTTACCATTTTCAATAGACTCATACAAATCTCTTTGATTACTCTCTCTATCTTTTGCAACAATAGCTTCAGCCTCTCTGTTCGTCATAGTCTCAATTCCTTGAGCTGTTTTAAAATGAAACTTGACCCAAACTCTTTCATTTTGAGCATTGAGTAGGCTGTATGTGTGAGAACCATAACCGTTCATATTACGAAAACTTTTAGGAAGTCCTCTATCTGACATCAAAATTGTAACCTGGTGAAGCGACTCTGGGCTGAGTGACCAGAAGTCCCACATGGCAGTATTGCTTCTCATATTGCTTCGAGGATGTCTTTTTTGAGTATGTATAAAATCAGGAAATTTTAAAGGGTCTTTTACAAAGAAAACAGGAGTATTGTTTCCAACCAAGTCCCAGTTTCCTTCTTTTGTATAAAACTTCATTGCAAAGCCTCTGACATCGCGTTCGGCATCTGCTGCACCTCTTTCACCGGCAACGGTAGAAAAACGGATAAGCATAGGTGTTTGCTCGCCTTTTTGTAAAACACTCGCTTTTGTGTATTGACTAATATCGTGAGTTATTTTAAGAGTTCCAAATGCACCAGAACCCTTTGCATGGACAGCTCTCTCAGGAATTCTTTCTCTATTTTGATGAGAAAGTTTTTCTAATAGCTGATAATCTTGTATAAGTAAGGGACCACGAGCACCTGCAGTTAACGAATTCTGATTATCACCAACTGGGTTTCCAGCAGATGTTGTCATAATTTTTTTCATAGTAATCCCTTAAAATATATTAAAACAGTTTATAATATAGATACTTAAAGGAAAATTATTATTTTTTTATAATAAAAGCTTTGATTATCGAATTACTAACTCCTGCCATTCTATGCTCCTAAGGCTTTACTTACACCAGCTGCGTAAGCTGGATAAACTTTTTCAAATAGTGCCAATTGTCTATCTATTATATCTCTCGGTACTCCGCTCATAGACTCTGCAATGTTGTTAAAAAGCTGATATTTTTGGTACTCATTCATCAGATGAAAAAGTGCTCTTGGTTGTGAATAATGATCATCACTCTTTTTTGGAACTGAAAAATTCATAGAACCGTCTGTATCGAATGTGTTAACTTCAGGCAATGAGCGATTAACTAGAAGCATTTTGTCAGGTGACAAGCTGATCCCAGGTACAAGGTTTGATGGACAAAATACTAATTTATCAATCTGAGAAAAATAATTTTCAGGATTTCTGTTTAACTCAATTTCTCCAACATCAATCAGAGGGTAATCAGTATATGGCCAAACTTTTGTCAAATCAAATGGGTTAAACGCTGCATTTCTGGCTCGGTTATCTGTCATAACTTGTATCTGAAACTTCCATTTTGGAAAGTTGCCGTTTTCTATTGACTCATATAAATCTTTTCGATTGCATTGTCTGTCTTTTGTAATCACTGCTTCAGCATTTGTCATAGTCTCAATTCCCTGTGCTGTTTTAAAATGAAACTTCACCCAAAATCTTTCATTTTTTGCATTAATAAGACTATAGGTATGTGAGCCGTATCCATTTATATGTCTTAGCGACTTTGGAAGTCCACGGTCTGACATTAGCATTGTTATTTGATGAAGTGATTCAGGGGTCAGTGAGTAGAAATCCCACAAAGCAGTATTACTTCTTATATTTGTATGAGAATTTCTTTTTTTTGTTTGGATCAAGTCTGGAAATTTAAGAGGGTCTTTTATAAAAAAAACAGGAGTGTTGCTCCCAACTAAATCCCAATTTCCTTCTTTTGTATAAAACTTCATTGCAAAGCCTCTTATTTCCCGTTGAGAATCTGCTGCATCTTTTTCACTTGTGAGATTAGAAAAACGGGCAAGCATAGGCGTTTGTTCACCTTTTTGTAAAACACTCGCTTTTGTATATTTGCTAATGTCATGAGTTATTTTGAGAGTGCCAAATGCACCTGAACTTTTTGCATGAATAAATTTTTGAGGAATTCTTATTCTGTTTTGATGAGATAGTTTCTCGATTAATTGATAATCTTGCGGAGGTAAAGGACTGCGAAAACCAACACTTAGTAATTGGTTATTATTTTCAACTATATTTCTAAACGATTTTGACACTACCTTTTCCATACTTGCTCCAATAAGAATAACTTTTAACATATTGTAACTATTATACTTAAGAAAAAATTATTAGCATTTATTATATAACTTTTTGGACTACAAGTATTGAGCTTATGATTTGCATTTATTAAATATAGTCTTGCTTTTGATATAATTAAATGAAAATTAATACGTAATGAGTGAATAAAATGCAACTAAAAGAGGATTGTAAAAATATATGATAAATATTTCCACATGCCAGTTTGCTTATGAGAAAAGTTCTATTATAGATATAGATTCTCTAAATATAAAAGAGGGTGAACACCTTTTTCTACATGGAAAAAGCGGAAGCGGGAAAAGTACCTTTTTAAATCTTTTATGCGGTGTTTTAGTGCCGACTAGCGGAAGCATAGAAGTTAATTCAACTAAAATTGAATTGCTCAGTGCATCAGAGCGAGACAGTTTTAGAGCCGATAATTACGGAACAATTTTTCAGCAGTTTAACCTTCTTGCGTATTTAAGTGTAAAAGAAAATATATCTTTGGCATGTGGATTCTCAAAAGAAAAAACATCTAACATAAAAAATATGAATGAAGAAATAAAAAGTTTACTCGATGCTTTGGAGTTGAATGTTGACATAAGTAGACCCGCAATGAATCTAAGTGTAGGAGAACAGCAACGTGTAGCAGTGGCAAGAGCTCTGATAGGTAAACCCAAAATCATCATAGCTGATGAGCCGACATCTGCACTTGACTCTTCTTCAAAGAGCAGTTTTATGAACCTGCTTTTCAGACAGGTCGATGCACAAAAATCTACTCTTATTTTTGTAAGTCATGACAAATCACTCTCCTCGGGCTTTAAAACAGTCTATGATTTTGAAGAGATAAACAGGGCTTCTAAATGATTTTTAATCTAAGTTATAAAAGTATTTTAAACCGTAAAGCCAGTTTTTTGCTTTCTGTTTTTTCTATAGCCATAAGTGTTGTGCTTTTACTCGGAATACAAAGAGTAGTAAAGGAGACGAAAAACCATTTTTTAAACACTGTTAACCAAACAGACATGATAGTCGCCTCGTCAAACGGTTCCATAGATATCTTGCTAAATCTGATTTTTCATATAGGTGATGGACTCAAAGAAGTGCATTACTCTGTTTATGAAGATATTTCCAAGTTTGAGCAAGTTAAATGGGCTGTGCCTCTTTCGGTTGGAGACAGTTTTAAAGGTTTTGACGCAGTAGGCACAAATGCAGATTATTTCAAGTACTACAAATACTCAAACAATAAAAATTTAGAATTTGAAAAAGGTGGGAATTTTAAAGCTTATTTTGATTTAATAGTCGGCTCAAACCTAGTAAAAAAACTTCATTTAAAACTTGGAGAGAAAGTTCATTTGTCACACGGGAATGCAAATGAACATATAAACAGAGAGTTTGTAGTCAGCGGCATTTTAAAACAAAGTTTTACTCCAAATGATGATGTGGTCTTTATGCAATTAAAAACTGATGAAGCTATGCATTTAGAATGGCAAAGCGGTCATTTTGTGGATATGCACATAAGTAATGAAGAGTTATTCAAAATGAGTATAAAGCCAAAGCATATAAGCGGAATGCTGCTTGGACTTAAAAATAGAACACAAATTTTAGAAGTAGAAGATAAAATAAAC
>JAGXIA010000115.1 GCA_024635885.1 Helicobacteraceae bacterium
ACTTCACCATCACCAAGTATTCCCATATATCCGCCAAGACAAGCGCCACAAGTAGGGTTGCTCACAACTCCGCCGGCATCTATAATAATATCCATATACCCAAGTCTGTAAGCTTCTTTTAGGATTGTTTGAGTTCCCGGTGTTACTATCAGACGTACATCATCGTGAACTCTTTTGCCTTTAAGAATTTCAGAAGCAGTCTTTAAATCACCTAAGCGACCATTTGTACAAGAACCTATGAAAGCCTGGTCAATTTTGATTTTATCTTTTACTGCTTGAGAAATGCTATGTCCGTTTGATGGCAAAAATGGGTATGCAATAACAGGTTCTAATTCTGCTACATTTATCTCTACAATCTTGTCATATTTAGCATCGGCATCAGAGTAGTGAATTCTTGGCTCACGTGCTAAAGGTTTATCAGAAAGAAACTCTTTTGTCGTATCATCATAGGCAACTATTCCATTTTTTGCACCGGCTTCTATAGCCATATTACACATAGAAAATCTGTCATCCATATTTAAATACTCGATTGTACTCCCTGTAAACTCTAATGTCTTATAAAGAGCTCCATCAACGCCAATCATTCGAATTATTTCTAAAATTATGTCTTTACCGGTTGTATGCTTGTTAGGTTTACCGCTAAGAACAACCTTTATAGATTCAGGAACTTTAAACCAGTTTCCTCCTGTAATCATAGCAAAGGCTAAGTCAGTTGAACCCATACCAGTTGAGAATGCTCCAAGCGCGCCATGTGTACAAGTGTGTGAATCAGCACCGATAATTACATCACCAGGAACAATAAGACCTTTCTCCGGTAAAAGCGCATGTTCGATTCCCATGTCTTTTTCATCAAAATAGTTTTTTAAATTATGTTTTTTTGCAAAATCACGGCTAATTCGAGCCTGATTTGCCGATGCAATGTCTTTAGCTGGAATAAAGTGGTCAAGAACAAGTGCAAATCCATCTGGATTTGCAAGCTCAGTAGCGCCACTTAGAGTAAAAGCACTTATTGAAATAGGTGTAGTAATATCATTCCCGATTACCATGTCAATGTTTGAACGGACGATTTCTCCTGCAAAAACTTTACGGCCTACGTGTTGCGAGAATATTTTTTCAGTTATTGTTTGAGCCATCATGAACCTTTGTAATTTATAATTAATTTTGCGATTATACCATTCTCTGAGTTAAAGTTATATCATATGGAATTTTACAGCAAATACAAAAGATGACACAAAGTTTAGATATAGTATTAAAAAAAGATAAGCTTATTTATTATTTAATCCAAAAGGAAAATATTATGAAATCAAGTAGAGTATGTCATTCATTGGTAAAAATGGTTTTAGTATCATTAGTTGGATCTTTACTATTTGCGGGTGCAACTCCGACAGCTGCTCCAAAAGTATATCCAGAGGGTGAGCTTGGTCGCATGGTCAAGCTTGGTGAGGCAATCATGAATCAAACAGATACCCATCCACTTACAAAAGGGTTGGTAGGGAATACTCTTCAGTGCAAGAGTTGCCACCTAAAAGGGAGTGATGGAAAACCTGGAACAGGATTGGGAATCGGTACATTTATAGGGACGGCAACTTCATTCCCTGCATATTCAAAAAGAGAAAAAACGATTCAAACTCTTCAAAATCGTTCTAACAACTGTTATATGAGAAGTATGAACGGAAAGCGTCCGATTATTGATTCAGAGGCATCAATGGCTATGGTAGCATATATTACCTGGTTGTCAACTGGTATGCCAATTAACCAAAACGCAAAAATGCCTACTAGCCCTTTAAATACAAAAAGATGGGCAGGAAAGTCAAAAATATTTGGAAAATTACAGAAAAAAGCGACACATGCAAATTATGTAAACGGTAAAAAATTATATAAAGCCAAATGTGCATCTTGTCATGGCCACAACGGAGAAGGAATGGGTACTACTTTCCCGGCATTATGGGGTAAAGCACAAGATGGAAGCTGGTTATCATATAACACTGGTGCTGGGATGAGTAAACTCAATAAAGCTGCTGCATGGGTACAGTCTAATATGCCACTTGGACAAGGAAACTCTCTAACAGATAAAGAAGCTGCAGATATTGTACTCTATTTTAATGCACAGCCAAGGGCTGATTTTGATTTGCAAAAAGGCTTATATCCAAAAAGTGAAATGGGGTATTACAACTCTAAAGTTCTTAAAGAAAAACACTCTGTTAGAAGCAACTTTAAAGCATTTGGTCTGGATATAGATAAAATCCGTGGCGATCATAAAATAAAATAAAAATATTGGATAATACAAGCAATCGATTTGAGTTCAGGCAATAATAAAGTTTTAACCTTAGCTCATTCTCAATTAAGTTAAAACTCTTTTAGATTTGAGAATGAGAGAAGTTTAATTTTATAAAATATTTAATAATTATATGACGTGTTTCAAAGCTTTTTTTGTAAATTCTGTTGAACAAAAAAACATAGCAAGGAAAATAGGGTTTATTTTTACATTGTTCTCATCAATAGTGTTGAAAATTTTGAAACTAAAGCCTTCGCCATCATTATGATTTTGAGTTGTTACGACAAACTCTACCGGAGACAAAGCCTTAACCATATTAATAATAGCTTTTTTCTTCTTCTCATTCTTCTCAGCTAAAATGTTAAAGTCAGGATTTTCCGAACCCTTGTGGGCATGTAAAATATTTTCTAAGACAGTCAATTTGTCTTTAAAAATTACTTTATTCCATTTTATAATGGTATTGTTAGAAGCAATTTGAGAGCCTTTTTGCATAAGAGGAGAAGGTTTTTTTGCTCTTATAGCTTCAATAAGTGCTAAAAGGTAGTTAACGCCTCCAACAGCCTCAGCACTTTTTGTCATAAAAAGATGCACTGAAGCTTTTGTCTCTTCGTTTTGTTTATTAAAATTACACATAATTTATTCCTTAATTTTACGCTAATACTAAGTTGCCCCTGACTAGCACAGTTAGGGCGCTCAGAATTTTAAATATATGGAATTATACCTTGTTTATATACTTCTTCAATTCTTAAACGAAATAGTATGCCAGTTTCTCTTAAGCCTTATCAAATCACAAAACTATTATGATATCAAAACTAAAAGAAGACAAAAATAGTCTTAATTAAAAATAGGGCAAAAATTGACCCTACATGAAGAGGTAAAAATGCAAGTATATTTAGATAATAACGCTACAACAATGTGCGATCCGTTAGTAGTAGAGGCAATGCAGCCATTTTTTAGTGAGATGTATGGTAACCCAAACTCACTTCACAAATTTGGTACAGCATCGCACCCGGCACTAAGTCGTGCGGTAGATCAGGTTTACACTGCATTAAATGCATCAGATAAAGACGATATTGTATTTACATCATGTGCAACAGAGTCAAACAACTGGGTTTTAAAGTCAGTTTGGATTGACAAAATAGTAAATGGAGATAAAAATCATATTGTTACAACAGAAGTTGAACATCCATCAGTTTTAGCTGCATGTAGATTTTTAGAAGAAAATGGTGTAAAAGTTACTTATCTTCCAGTTAACGACCAAGGTGTTGTTGAAGCACACACTGTAAAGAGTTTCATTACTGAAAAAACAGCCTTAGTTTCTGTAATGTGGGCTTCAAACGAAACTGGTATGATTAACCCTATAGATGAAATAGGTCTAATATGTAAGGAAAAAGGTGTATTATTTCACTCAGATGCTGTTCAAGCTGTTGGTAAAATTCCAGTAGATTTACAAGCTACCCATATTGATTTTATATCTTTTTCGGCTCATAAGTTTCATGGTCCTAAAGGTGTAGGTGCTTTATATATTAAAGATTCACAAGAACTTACTCCACTTTTACACGGTGGTGAGCATATGGGCGGAAGACGTTCTGGTACGCTAAATGTTCCTTTCATTGTTGGTATGGGTAAAGCCATAGAGCTTGCTACTGCAAATATACAAGAGACAATGGCAAAAATCAGAACTAAACGTGACCGTTTAGAAAATGCTTTAGTTGAGTTAAGTGACACTTTTGTTGTTGGTGACAGAGAAAACCGTACACCAAACACTATTCTTATATCTATTAAGGGTGTTGAGGGTGAAGGTATGCTTTGGGACTTAAACAATGGTCAAATTGGAGCATCAACAGGTTCGGCATGTGCAAGTGCAGACCTTGAAGCAAATACTGTTATGTTAGCAATCGGTGCTGACAATGAATTGGCACACACAGGCATTCGTCTGAGTCTTAGCCGTTTTACTACTGACGCTGAGATTGACTATACAATCAGTCATTTTAAAGGTGCAGTTGCAAGACTAAGAGCCATTTCAAGTTCGTTTGCGCTTCAAAAACCAACGAAGGGTGGGTCGGTTCAAGAATGCGAACTTCACCACTAAAAATTAAACGATTTTAATAAAAGGAATAAATTATGGCAAAAGCAGATATATTAGGCGAATCATTATGGGACGCTTACTCAAATAAAGTTACAACTCTTATGAATAACCCTCAACATCAAGGCGAACTTTTTGAAGCTGAGGTTGAAGAGCGTGGAAACAAACTAATCGTTGCAGATTTTGGTGCAGAATCTTGTGGAGATGCAGTGCGTCTTTACTGGGAAATTGACCCAAAAAATGACACGATTGTAAACTCAAAATTTAAATCATTTGGCTGTGGTACCGCAATCGCATCTTCTGACGTTATGACTGAGCTTTGTATCGGTAAAACGGTTCAAGAAGCTGTAAAAATTACAAACATTGATGTTGAGCTTGCTCTTCGTGATACTCCGGATGTTCCGGCAGTTCCACCTCAAAAAATGCACTGTTCGGTTATGGCTTATGATGTTATCAAAAAAGCAGCAGGACTTTACATGAATGTTGATGCTGAGAGTTTTGAGAGTGAAATCATCGTTTGTGAATGTGCTCGTGTTAGTTTAGGTACGCTTCAAGAAGTTATCAAGTTAAATGACTTGAAAACTGTTGAGCAGATTACAGACTACACAAAAGCCGGTGGTTTTTGTAAGTCTTGTATCAAGCCTGGCGGACATGAAGCTAGAGAATGGTACTTAGTTGACATTTTAGCAGACACTCGTAAAGAGATGGATGAAGAAAAAATGAAAGTTGCTGCTGATGCAGGTGCTACAGGTAATTTTGAGACTATGACTTTGGTACAACAAATCAAAGCAGTTGATGCTATCGTTGATGAAAATGTACGTCAGTTCCTAGTAATGGATGGTGGCGACATGGAAGTTATCGACATTAAAAAAGGTGATGACTATATAGATATTTATATTCGTTACTTAGGTGCTTGTAACGGTTGTTCTTCTTCATCAACCGGTACACTTTATGCGATTGAATCAACTCTTAAAGAGAAGCTTTCTTCTAAAATTCGCGTTTTACCAATTTAATAACTCGCAAAAGGAATTTTTCCTTTTGCTTTGTTAAAACCTCTTAAATAAGAACACCTCTCAACTTTTTCTTCCTTAATTATTTTATTATTATTCTATTTGACAATCGATATATATTTTGATATATTTCGTAATATTAAAATTAACTATATGAGAATATGATGGATAACACACTTGAAGGTCGTTTTTGGATTAGCAAATCGCAAAACAGTTTTTTAGGCAAAGGCCGCATAGAGCTTTTACAATTTATAGAAGAAACAGGTTCTATTACTAAAGCTGCAAAAATGATGAAGATGAGTTATAAAGCTGCCTGGGATGCTGTTGATACCATGAATAACCTTTCAGAACGCCCTTTGGTTAAGCGTGTAAAAGGCGGCAAAGGCGGCGGTGGAACAGAGCTTACCCCTTATGCTAAAGAACTTATAACTACATACAAAGTCTTGCAAGAAGAACACCATAATTTTTTAAAGAATCTCTCAAAACGCTTAGAGGAGAATAATGGACATTTTCGTCTTTTAGAGAGTCTGAATGTCCGCATAAGTGCTAGAAATCAGTTAATAGTAAAAGTTGTTGAAATTCAAAAAGGTGCAGTTGAAAGTGAAATATTTTTGCAACACCATGATGAAGAGATTTTCATGGCAATAATTACCAACGACTCATTAGAAACCATGGATTTGAAAGTTGGTATAGAAGTCTATGCTCTTTTTAAAGCAAATGCAGTAGTAATCAGCACAGATATTAATTTGAAAAAAAGCGATAGAAACCGTTTTATAGGAAGGGTTAACCGCATTAGCCGTGGAAATTTTGATGCAGAAGTTGTTGTAGAGTTAAGAGATGGCAGTACTCTTTGTTCTACAATGTCTTTAGACGCACTTGAGGAATTAAAAGTACAAAATGACGTGGAAGTTCTTGCCTTTTGCAAGCCTAACAGCATAATCATTGGCATTTGGTAGAATAAAAATTGCATTTTATATCGATATATATTTAAATATACTTTGATATAAAGCAAATTATAAAAAAGAGGACAAACTCATGAAAAAATTAATTATAATAGTACTGATTGCAAGTTCTGCTCTTTTGGCTGGGACTATTAACATAGCAGTAGCCGCTAATGTCAGTTATGCCATGGATGAGCTAATAGCAGAGTTTAAAAAGAGCAGCCCCGATACGAATGTACAAGTAACACTAGGAAGTAGCGGAAAGCTAAATGCACAAATTGTAAACGGTGCTCCTTATGGCCTTTTTATGTCAGCAAATATGCGTTTTCCAAATGCTCTTTATGAACTGAGTGTTGCTACTACAAAACCAATTGTTTATGCCCAGGGTGCACTCGCATATTTGAGTGCTAAGCCGATGGATTTTTCAAGAGGAATATCTATTGTATTAGACAAATCTATTAAAAAAATTGCTATCGCAAACCCAACAACTGCCCCATATGGAAAAGCAGCTGTAGAGGCTATGAAAAATGCCAATGTCTATGAGAGCGTAAGAGGTAAACTTGTTTATGCAGAATCAATCTCTCAGGTTGTAACATATGCTTTGACTGCCGCAGACATAGGCTTTATTGCAAAATCATCTTTGTACAGTTCAACCATGACAGAGTATAAAGAAAATGTAAACTGGGTAAGTGTTGACAAACAACTATACAAGCCAATAAAACAAGGTATTGTAATTTTAAAATATGGTGAGAATAAAACTCAATACAAAGCTTTTTATGATTTTATTTTGAGTGAAAAAGCAAAAGTTATATTTAAAAAATATGGCTACAATATCTAATTAATATTAGGTCAATACATGAGCCAAGAGCTTTACTCTACAATAACTGACAGTTTAGTTCAAGATGGATATATCGTAATTCCACATGCCATGAATTCTACACTTTCTCAAAGCCTTTTAAACCTTGCAAAAAAATCTAAAAATTTCAGACGTGCAGGTATATCTGCGCGTAAAAAAATAAATTCAGATAAAAGACGCGATAAAATACTTTGGCTCGATGAAGACAGTTCCACACAAAGCGAATTTATAAGTTTTGCAAACGGATTAAAAGATTATTTAAACCGAGAACTTTTTATGTGTATTACCTATTTTGAGTCTCATTATGCTCTATATGAAAAAGGCGATTTTTATGAGAAACATTATGATGCCTTTAAAAATTCAGCAAACCGCGTAGTCACTATTGTCTACTATCTCAACGAAGAGTGGGATGAAAAAGAGGGTGGCGGAGAACTTATAGTCTGTGATGATAATGATAATTTCATAACAAAAGTATTTCCACATGCCAACACTTTAGTCGTGTTTTTAAGCGAAAAATTTCCACACGAAGTTCTTAAAGCTAAAAGAAAAAGGTACTCAATAGCCGGCTGGCTTAGAGTAGATATGCCAAATGTATATGTCTAATAAGAAAATAGATTACACGGAGTTAGGGGGAACCATGTTTGTCCCTGCGACGCACAAAGACTTAAAGACAATAACAAGCGGGGAAAAATACCCAAAGCTAAAAAGTGTGCTCATTGACACCGAAGACGGTATTTTAGAAAAAGAGATTCCACATGCCATTAACAGTATAAAAAACTTACTCAATTCTTTTGAAAAGAACACTCTATTTGTATTTATTAGACCTGCAAATACAAAAGTTTTAAAAGAACTTCTGGCATGTGGAAATATACATAAAATTGACGGTTTTGTTTTGCCTAAGTTTTCACTCTCTAATGTTCATGAGTATTTAGATATTTTAAAAGAATTTCCACATGCCATCATGCCGAGCATTGAAGGCGCGGAACTCTTTAATCACTCAAAGCTTTTTGAGTTAAGCGAATTACTGCTTGAGTACAAAGACAAAATTATTCTTATCCGTTTTGGTTTGGAAGATATGCTAAGACAGCTCAGCATGCGAAGAGAGTGCGGGACAAGTGTTTTTGACATAAGTGCAACTTCTGCAGTCCTTGGAAACTTTATAGCTACTTTTAAGAGTGCAGGCTTTGCAGTCAGCGGGGGTGTTTACCCATGTTTTAAAGATAGGGAAGGTTTTATAAAAGATGTTCAAAGAGATTTAAAAGAGGGACTTTTTTGTAAAACTATTATCCATCCAAATCAGATAGATATTATAAATGAAGAGTATAAAATAAGTCAAAAGCAGTTTGATGAAGCCTGTGAACTTTGTGAGAATCCACATGCCGTCTTTAACCAAAACGGGAAAATGGCAGAGGTGGTAACTATGCTTCCACATGCCAAGAGCATTATAAAAAGAGCAAAGATTTACGGTATAAAATAAGACCTTTTTCTTTGATTGATCCATCTTTAAAATATAAATATATTCTAAACAATTTCCTTTATAAATATTATATGCTATTATACACAATTAGGGAAATATTATTATAGCGTGTGTTTGAGGGTTTTTTTATGACAGATTTAAAACAGTTAAAATTAGATGCTCAAGGGCTCAGTATTCTTTACGTTGAAGACAATACTACCCTTAGAGAGCATGCTTCGAAATTGTTAAAGAAATTTTTTGATCTTGTATACAATGCTTGCGATGGTCAAGAGGGTCTGGAGACTTTTAAAAAATATCATCCTGATATCATTTTAACAGATATAAAAATGCCACGTATGGATGGTCTCACACTCAGTGAACATATTAAAAAAATTTCTCCTGAGACAAAAATTATTATTATGTCAGCTTTTGATGATAAAGAGAACCTTCATAAAGGAATAAGCCTTGGCATTACAGACTTTCTGGCTAAGCCTGTCAACATCACAGAACTTACAGAGATTTTACATCGCACAATAAAAGAGATACTGGATGCAAATAATAAACAACTTTTCTTTAGTCATTTAAAAAATATTTTTAATTATCAAAGTGCAATGGTTCTGATGCTAAAAGAGGGTGTGCCTATTTTGGCTAATCAGGCTTTACTGGATTTCTTTGACGTTGAGAGTATAGATGATGTTCTTGTTGACTATGGTGATTTGGGAAATATTTTTTTAGAACATAGCGGTTTTTTATATAATCAGGCAGATAATTATTGGTTTGATGAAATAAACATGCATGAGAATAAGCTTTACCATGTAAAGGTCAAAAATGCCAAAGGTGAAATCCGCCATCTTATACTAAAGTATCAAAAGCTTCCTCAAAAGAGCGGTTATGGTGTCTTGTCGCTTGATGATGTTACTGAACTGAATCTTTTAAAACTTTTTGATGAAAAACAGTTTAAGAGCGATGAAAATCTTAAAGACAGTGCCGCGATGTATAAATTACTTGAGGTTATCCAGAGAAACAGTGCAAAAATAGGCCTTCATAACTATTACAAAGGCTTGAGTATTACTAATGATGCCGTTATCACAGAGATAAAAAAGGACAGTATTGTCGTAAAAACGAGCTATTTACAGGAAAAAGCGGTACAGTTTGAAAAAAAGACTCTCATAGTATCAGAAGCTCTACCAAGTTGTATAGCCTGTGATGAGGTTGTGAAAATAGGTTTTGATAATCAGAGTATAGAATTTAAAAAACTTCATTTTGTCTCAACTTCAGCAGTACAAAGAAGTACAATCCGTCTAATTCCGGATAAACATACCGTTTCACTGTTTATGGGAGAGAATAAGTTCCAAGGTGAAGTCTCTATTGAAGACGTCTCTTTGGATGCTGTTAAACTAAACCTAAATGCTCTTCCTGCAGGCTTGAAAAAAGATGATGAAGTTCTTATAGACATTGTTTTTAGTATGGACAAACAACCGTTTATCATCAATACTAAAGCTATCATGTATAGAAAAAGTGAAAATAAATACAGTTTTAGCGTTGTTTTTATGTTTAAGTTTAAAGAGGGTGCAAAAAACGGACTTGTCAAATATATAACAAAAAGACAGATGGCAATAATTAGAGAGTTTAAAGGATTACAAAATGGATAATAGAGAAAAAGTGCTATATGACGATGGAATACATAAATGTGTGATGTTTAGTTTTGATGATGAGACTCATGAGGATTCTTTTCTTTCTGTTAATCAGTACCTTCTTATTCAAAACGAAATAGGTGTTTTAATAGACCCTGGAAGTGAGGCGATCTTTGATGAGTTATATGAAGCAGTATCTCGGCATGTGGAAATAGATAAGATCAAATTTATATTTCTTTCTCATCAAGACCCGGATGTCTCAGCCTCAATCGCCCAGTGGGCTGTCAGTACAAAAGCTAAGTTTATTATGAGCAGCTTATGGGTGAGGTTTATGAGTCATTACGGTTTTATGGAGATGAATAGAATTATGTCTTTAAATGACCATGGAGCAAAGTTGAAATTCGGCAAAGAATATTTGCAGTTTGTCCCTGCCCATTTTTTACACTCTCCGGGAAATTTTACTCTCTATGATTCAAAGTCCAAAATAGTCTTCTCGAGTGATATAGGAGCTGCTATTGTTCCCTCTCCTGCTGATTATAAACATGTTCAAAATTTTGAGGAGCATAAAGAGTATTTACACGGTTTTCATAAACGTTATATGGGTTCAAATAAACTTTGTCGTGCCTGGGTAAGCAAAATCGAACAACTCGATGTAAATATGATAGCACCACAGCATGGACTCATCTTTGAAGAAGAAAAAGTAAGACAGTTTTTAGTATGGCTTAAAGAGCTTCAGTGCGGCAGCGATTTTATGGAAGAACTTTATTAAGGAATAGACTATGAAACATCTTGATGTATCATCACTTCATAAAACTGTCACGCTTTATATTATTTTTGCGATGCTTTTGCTTATTATAGTAACAGGAGTCTCTACTTCAGTTTTTCTAAATCATCATCAAGAAATTAGAGATACAAGTGAATTCACTACTTATCTGATTGGTTTGATCTTTGTGTCAATGATGATTATTGTGCCTCTTTTATCGAGGTTCATCCACCGTCGTATAAGTTCTTATGAGAACAGTGTTACGAGAATTTATGAAAAGCAGATTGATAAGATTGAAGAACTGAGTTCTCTTTTAAAAAATATTATTAACTCTGTTGATAATCTTATGTTTGTAAAAGACAAAGAATTTAAATACATAGATTGTAATTATGCTTTTGAAAAATTTATCGCAAGGAGCAGAGAAGAGCTTATCGGCAAAGAGGATTATGATTTTTTCCCAAAAGAAAAGGCTGATTATTTTAGAGAAGACGATAAAAAAATGATGGATTCAGGAGATGTCCGAATTACTCAAAAGTGGATTGACTACCCTGATGGCTCGCAAAAATATCTGCTAACAACCACATCTCCACTGCAAAATGAGAAGGGAGAGATTTTAGGTTTGGTTGGAAATTCTGTTGATATTACAAAACAAAAAGAGCTTGAAATACAAGTAACAAATGCAAAACTAGAATTTGATCTATTTATGCACTATATACCAGCGAATATTCTTATAAAAGATGAAGATGGCAAAATAGTGTATGCAAACGATAGTGCACATATGTTTTTTAATCAAGAAAGTATAATCGGAAAATCAGCTAGTGAATTTTTACCTTTTGATATTGCGAATGCAATGGAAGAATTTGATGAAAAGATACTAAGAGATGGTAAGTTTGACGATATTAAAGAGTTTTATAATGCAGAGGATGCATTAATAATAATTCGCACACTAGGGTTTAAAATTGAGAGGGAAGAATCAGCTCAAATTGGCTTAGTTATATTAGATATAA
Source organism: Helicobacteraceae bacterium (assembly GCA_024635885.1). GTDB lineage: Bacteria > Campylobacterota > Campylobacteria > Campylobacterales > Sulfurimonadaceae > Sulfurimonas. Next base: position 12,029 of record JAGXIA010000115.1, read on the forward strand.
CCGAGAGTTACCTCGATAAAAAAGAGATTCACAACCAAGAAGAGATAATGATAGCTCAGTCCCGTCACGCCGAAATGGG
>JAGXIA010000116.1 GCA_024635885.1 Helicobacteraceae bacterium
GACTCATATAAGCTTCTAGTTGGTCTTGATGGCAGTAAAAGAACTTGGGATGGTATCTACTATAACACTACAACTGGGGCATTCAAAGGTGTAAGTATCAATAATGCTGTAACACGTAATGCAGCAGCTTTTGCTAAACTTGATAAATCCTATGGAAATATTAATTTTTCTATAGGTGCAAGAATAGATTCAACAAATATAGACCAAGATAATGCAGCATTACAGTCAAACGATTACAGCAGTATTAACGCAAACCTTTTAACAAGCTACAATGTCAATAAAGAGAATAAAATATTCTTAGGTTTTGGAAAATCTTCTCGCGTGCCTGATGCAAGAGAACTTTATTTTATGAAAAGTGGTACGTTAATCGGAACACCTGATTTAAAACAAACAACAAATCAAGAGATAGACTTAGGGTACGAAGTCAAAACTAATGTAATGAAGTTTAAAATAAAAACTTTTTATTCTATGCTCAAAGATTATATCTACTATAACAAAGATTTAACTACAAACAATTTTGAAAACATAGATGCAACTATTTACGGTGCTGAACTAACTGCTTCTGTTTATGCTACTGATGATGTTACAGTTGATATGGGTGCTTCTTATAAGAGAGGTGAAAAAGATGAGGCTTTAGCTGGTCAAACAGACAAAGACTTAGCAGATATGGCACCACTGAGAGGAAATTTGGCTGTTAGCTATGAATATATGAATAATTCTGTTGCAACACTTGAAACACAGGTTTCTGATAAATGGAGTAAATATGATGCAGACAATGGTGAGCAAGAGCTTGGCTCGTGGGCTATTTTAAATATGAAAGTGAAACATGCAGTGAGTAAAAATTTCGACTTTACTTTAGGTGTAAATAATGTGCTTGATGAGACTTATGCACAGTCAAATACTTATGCAGACCTAACGCTTATAACTGCCGGAACTGCTGACGTAATGCTTCTTAACGAACCAGGAAGATACGTTTACACAAACCTAGACTTCAGATTCTAATATTTCCAAACTATTTCCACATGCCAAACTCGGCATGTGGAAACTTATCGAAACATTTTTATCATATCAGCCAACAAAGTCATGTCTATCTCATATTTCATTTTAGTTTTCATCAGTATCAAAGCTTCAAATGATGACATCGGCTCTTTGTAACTTCTTTTGCTTGTCAGTGCATCAAAAATATCACAAATGCCTATTATACGGGCGAACTCTGGGATATTTTCACCCCTCATGCCAAACGGGTAACCACTCCCATTTATTTTTTCATGATGATGCCTTATCCCTTGCAATACATTTCTCTTTTTAATACCTAACTTTAATCCTATGGCATGACCTAAAGCTGGATGTTTTTTTATCTCTTTGAACTCTTCGTCTGTCAGTTGTCCATTTTTATTGATGATTTCTTTATCTATTTTACTTTTCCCCAGATCATGTAAAAGTGCAGATTCGCCTAACTCTGAGAGTACTTCCTCTCTAAATCCTAAAAAAGAGCCTAAACTAAGAGAATAGATAGCTACATTTATAGAATGTGTATGTGTGTAATAATCATGTGTTGCTATACTCATTAAAGATTTAATCGTAAACTTATCATCCAAAATAGTCTCAACTATATTATTAACAACTACTTTTGAACTTTCATAGTTTCCCAATGTTTCAGGGTCACTAAAAAGATTATTTAATATACTAGATGCATTTTTATAAATATCAGTTGTTTTCTCATTAAAACTTACAGTTTTTCGTATTTTCATATCTGTAGAGTCAGTTTTACCATTATTTTTAAAAAATTCATAAGCTGCATATTCTGATTCTTTAACATATAAAAGTTCTTGCGTATCTATCACGCTCATTTCATCATTAGTTACTCCTGCTCCAGCCTTTTTAAAATAATTTATCTCTTTTTTTAAATTTAAAGAGATGAATATATTAAATTCAAATTTTCTTCCCTCTTGAAGTATATTTTTATCGATTTGAAGGTACTTAGCAGCTCTCATTAGAACCCTTATTAGTTTTATTTCTATTATTATGCACAAACGAAATTAGGTTCGCGTGAGTTTTTCAATAATAAAAAATGAAAATACTATTTCCACATGCCAAGCTTGGCATGTGGATAGTTTAAAAACAAAAGCACCTTTTTATATCAAAACAGCTAAAATCTCTTTCATGATTAAAAGAATTCCTACTAAACAAATTTTCGTCGGTAATGTTGCTGTTGGTGGTGATGCACCTATCTCTACGCAATCTATGACATACTCGCAAACAGCGGATGTTGCAAGCACAGTTGAGCAGATAAACAGACTTCACTTCGCCGGCTGTGATATTGTCAGAGTAGCAGTTCCAAATATGGAAGATGCAGTAGCACTCAAGTCTATAAAAGAACAAATCTCGCTTCCTCTTGTTGCAGATATTCACTTCAACCATAAACTCGCACTCATTGCTGCAGAAGTTGTTGATTGTATAAGAATCAATCCTGGAAATATTGGTTCAAAAGAAAAAGTTGCAGAAGTCGTTAAAGCTTGTCAGCAGAGAAATATTCCTATTCGTATTGGCGTTAATGCAGGGAGTCTTGAAAAAATATTTTTAGACAAGTATGGTCAAACTGCAGAAGGTATGGTAGCTTCTGCCGAGTACAATATAAAGTATCTTGAAGATTTAGGGTTTACAGACATTAAAATTTCTCTAAAAGCAAGTGATGTTCAAAGAACTGTTGCCGCATACAGAATGTTGCGTCCTAAAAATAACTACCCTTTTCATCTCGGCGTTACAGAAGCTGGGACACTTTTTCATGCAACTGTAAAAAGTTCTATCGGGCTTGGTTCACTTCTGCTTGATGGAATCGGCGATACTATGAGAGTCAGTATTACAGGCGAGCTCGAAGAAGAAATAAAAGTGGCTCGCGCTATTTTAAAAGACAGCGGTGCAATGCCTGATGGTCTGAATATTATCTCTTGTCCGACATGTGGAAGAATTGAAGCAGACCTCGTTTCAGCAGTTGCAGAGATAGAAAAACGAACAGCACACATAAAGACACCGCTCAATGTTTCTGTAATGGGCTGTGTAGTTAATGCTATAGGTGAAGCGGCACACGCTGATGTAGCCATAGCTTACGGCAAAGGAAAGGGTCTGGTAATGGTAAAAGGCGAAGTGGTTGCAAACCTTGATGAGTATGAACTCGTGGACAGATTTGTTCATGAAGTTGAAATGATGGCAAAGGCATTAAAATAATGCAAGATAATCTTTATAACCTAGCGTTTGAACGCTCTATTTTAAGTTCAATAGTCTTTGAACCGCAACAATTTGATGAATTAAGTACTGCTCTGAAAAAAGATGATTTTTATCTTCCGGCTCATCAGGACATTTTTCATACAATGACAACACTCTTGCAAAGAGATGAGCCGATTGACGAAGAATTTATAAAAAAAGAGCTTCTTAAAAAGAAAAAGTTTGATGAGCAGGTTATGTTGGAAATCCTCTCCGCAAATCCTATCTCAAACACAAAAGCTTATGTAAATGAGATAAAAGATAAATCTTTAAAAAGACACCTTCTCACGCTCACAACTGAAATAAAAAGAGTAACCGTCGAAGAACAACTCTCTAGTGCCGAAGTTATAGACATTGTTGAGAAAAAACTATACGAAATAACTCAAGACAACCAAACAAGCGACTTTAAAGACTCTCCAACTATGACGTATGACACTATGGAATACATCAAAGAGATGAAAGCTCGTGGAAACTCTGTACTTGTCGGTGTTGACACAGGCTTTCACGACCTTAACAAAATGACTACCGGCTTTGGTAAAGGTGACTTAGTAATTATCGCAGCACGACCTGCAATGGGGAAAACATCTTTTATTTTAAACACAGTAAATTCTCTCATAACTAAGGGCAAAGGTGTAGCTTTTTTCTCTCTTGAAATGCCGGCTGAGCAACTTATGCTTAGACTTTTAAGTATTCAGACTTCTATTCCTCTTCAGCAACTTCGTCTTGGTGATATGAATGATGACCAGTGGAGCAATTTAAACAGTGCCATAGATAAGATGAACACTGCCAAACTTTTTGTGGATGACCAAGGTAGTATAAACATTAATCAACTGCGCTCGAAACTCAGAAAGCTTAAAAACCAACATCCAGAGATAGAAATAGCGGTTATTGACTACTTGCAAATTATGCAGGGTGTTGGAACCCAAGACAGACACTTGCAAGTCTCAGAAATATCACGTGGACTAAAAATGCTTGCTCGTGAGCTTGAGATGCCGATTGTAGCTCTTTCACAGCTAAACCGTGGGTTAGAGTCCAGAAATGACAAACGACCGATGCTGAGCGATATTCGTGAGTCTGGTTCGATTGAGCAGGATGCAGATATTATTCTTTTTGTTTACCGTGATGATGTTTACCTCTACAAAGAAGAAAAAGAGCGTGAAAAAGCGGCTAAGACAGAAGGTAAAGAATATGTTTCTACGTATATAGAAAAAGAAGAAGAAGATGCTGAGATTATTATAGGTAAACAGCGTAATGGTCCGACCGGGCATGTAAAACTTGTATTTCAGAAAAAACTTACCCGCTTTGTTGATGCACAAAAATTCTCTTCGGGAGTTGAAACAGTATATGAAAATGTTGATACTCGTTCAGCTAAAGTTGATGTTGGAGACTCTTCTTTTTCAATGCCAACCCTCTAAAAAATGTTAGAAAAAGTCTCACTCTTTACTTCTAAGAGAGACTTTTTTATTTTTCTCTTGGCATGTGGATTTGTCTTAAGCTACTCTCTTCTTATAGAATTTCAAAACTACAAAAAACTAACTGGCTTCGATTCTGCTTTAGTCACTGCAACAGTTGTGAAGCAGTACATAAAAACAAAAGAAACAAAAACAGGTAAACAAAAAACATATCAGGTTTTAAAGCTAAAAGCAGACAAAGGCTTTTCATTTTATACGACTCTCAAGAAAAACTTTGCATCTGTCAAAGGACAAAAACTTGAACTAGAAATCTTTGCAGCTAAAGTTACACTCTATGAATACTTTACCAGTTTTTACGCCTACAGCAGAGTCTTAAATATTGATGAGACAGTGACTCTAAAACAAAGACTAAACTCCTATTTGTCACAGACTCACGAAAATAAAAACATTGCAAATATTTACCAGGCTCTTTATACAGCCACACCTCTGAGCAAGGAGTTACAAGCTAAATTTTCAGCTTTAGGAGTTTCTCATCTTTTAGCGATCAGCGGTTTTCATTTAGGGGTTATCAGTGCCTTGCTTTTCTTCTTAGTAAAATACCCTTACAAACTTTTGCAAGACAGATACTTTCCATACAGAAACTCAAAGTCAGATTTATTCATAATTGTAGCTATAGCCCTTCTATCTTACTTATATTTTTTAGACTCCCCAGCCTCACTGCTTCGCGCTTTTGCTATGCTTCTTATTGGATTCATTCTTTATGACAGAGGGATGAAAATAGTCTCAATGCAGACACTCTTTTTAACGCTTATCTTACTGTTAAGCTTTTTTCCCAGACTTCTTTTTTCCCTTGGGTTTTGGCTCTCGATGAGCGGAGTATTTTACATCTTTTTATTTTTGATCCACTTCAAACATTTAAATAAATATTGGCAATTTATACTTTTGCCCTTTTGGGTATATATTTTTATGCTCCCTTTTTCTCTGGCTATCTTTGGAAATTTTAGTATATATCATCCACTCTCAATTCTATGGACAACGCTTTTTACCCTGTTTTATCCACTGAGTATTTTTATACATATTTTAGGTTTTGGAGATTTATTTGATGGAATTTTAGAGAGTTTAACGCAGCTGTCAAATTCTGCAACACAGATATCACTTAGTTACAATTACTTAATTTTACAAATAGTTTTATCCTTTATTGCCACATACAAGAAAGCTGGCATGTGGATTTTACTTATAATGGATAGTGGTATTTTTGTGTATGCTCTTTTAAATTTATAGAAAAGTTATCTAAAAAACTCAACAGCTTAAGCAAAAAGGGTAGTCAGTATACCCTTTTTCATCTTGTGTATAAAAAGTATTTTCATCTGCCTTATTTAAGACTGAGTTTCTTTTAAAACGTTCAGGTAAATCCGGATTGGCAAGAAAAAGCGTTCCAAAAGATATAGCATTAGCCAGATGTTTTTCAAGAGTATCATTGGCTTTGAATTTATCATACCCTCCGTTGGCAATCAGCACTCCATTGTAGGCATCTCTTAAAACAGAAAGTTCTACAACATTCGCTCCATGTTTTATATCTCCCTCAAGAGCATCTATAATATGTACATATGCAAGATTAAATGCATTTAGTTTTTCACAGACATAAGCAAAATGTTTTTGCGGGTTAGAGTCTGTCATGTCATTAAAAGTGCCACTTGGAGATAGTCTGATTCCAGTTTTTTCTGCACCGATTTTATTGCTCACTGCTTCTACAACCTCAAAAAGAAAACGGCTTCTGTTTTGTATACTTGAGCCATATTCATCTTTTCTTACATTCGTGCCGTCTCGCAAGAACTGGTCTAAAAGATAACCGTTTGCAGCATGTATTTCTACTCCGTCAAAACCTGCTTCTATGGCATTTTTTGCGCCATTCACATACTCTTGTACAATCTCTTTTATCTCATCAACACTGAGTACTCTAGGCGTCTCAAAATCTTTCATGCCCTCATAAGTAGCAATCTGACCAGAGGGTTTAATAGCAGAAGGAGCTACAGGAAGTTTTCCTTCATGATAAGAAGAGTGTGAGATTCTTCCTACATGCCATAGCTGCAAAAAGATTTTACCATCTTCCTTATGTACTGCATCAGTCACTTTTTTCCAGCCTTTAACTTGCTCAGCTGTGTGAATTCCCGGCGTATATGGATAACCAATGCCCTGAGTTGAGATTTGTGTTCCCTCAGATATAATCAATCCTGCGGAAGCTCTTTGAGCATAATAAGTAGCCATTAAATCATTCGGTACATTGTTTTCAAGACATCTGCATCGTGTCAAGGGAGCCATGAAAATTCTATTTTTTAAATTATAGTTTCCAATTTTTATAGGTGAGAAAAGATTCATTTCAAACCTCCTTATAATAATTAGAAACATTATCTCTCAAAAATAATTATGATTTAATAAAGGAATATTATTAATATAGTTACTTATTACTTTTACACTACCTAACTATATATCACACTAAATACCATATTTAAGTATAGTTTGATGTTGTAAGTAATATACTAGTACAAAATTGTTTACTGATGAATGTAAATAGCTTTTTATTAAAAATGGGAGATTATTATGAAAGTTACAACACGAAGAAGTTTTTTTCAATATATGGCAATATTAGGATTAGTTACCTTTAGTGCTACACCATTGTTTGCTAAAGGTACGAAGGAAAAGTATTTATATCAAGAAAGTCCAAAAGATGGTAATAAATGTTCTATGTGTATGCATTTTATTGCAAAGACAAATAAATGTAAACTAGTAAAAGGTTCAATAAGTCCTGAAGGCTGGTGTGCCTCATTTTTTAAAAAACCATAACTAAGATAAGTAGAAAACAGTTTAGAATATAGAGTTGCTCTGGCTACTGCTTCTCTATATTCTCTCTGCTTTGATAGACGCGATTTATCATATAACATAGTTTCAAACCGTAAATAAAAATAATCCACGAAACATAAATCCATAAAAACAAAAACATCACAGTCGCAAAAGAGCCATACATGGTTGCGTAAGACTTGTTAAACAAGACATAATAAATAAATGCATTTTTGGCAATACTGAAGATTATCGAGATTATAAAAGAGCTTATAAAAGAAGCTCTAGGGTTTATTTTAGTGTTTGCACCTATTTGAAATATAAGAAAAAACAGACCCCAAATGATAAGATAGGGAATATAAGGGAGTATATTTAATCCTGATATATATCCGTTTGAAGAGACCAGGTTTGCCACATAACCGGTTATATAAAAAGAGACTCCAAGTGCTATTGGGGTCAGTGTCAGCATTGCCCAGTAAGTTGTAAGCGACTCCCAAAAAGTTCTTTTTTTTGCGTGAAAAATTTTATTTGCGATATATTCAAAATTTTTAAAAAATAAAAGTGAGGCGATTAAAATCATAACAAGACCTATTACTCCCATCTTTGCAGAGTTTGCCAAGAAGACATCAATATGCTCCATTATTGATTCCGAATTTAAAGGCATAAGATTTGAGAAAATAAATGTTTTAATAGTCTCATAATATTCGTTAAAACTAGGCAGAGATGTTAAAAGAGTCAGCATGATCAAAAGAAGAGGGATAATAGTAAAAATAGTATAAAAACTAAGACTCGCAGCAAATAGAGTCAATTCCTTATCAAAAAAAGTTTTGATAAGGAATTTTGCGTGTCTATAAAGATGGTGTAATTTCTCTTTATTTGTTTGCATGTGCTTTGGTTCCTTAGAGTTTTAAATTAGTTCAGTCCCATCTTTGAAGGATTTAAAATATTATTTGGGTCAAACGCCACTTTGATTGACTTAAATAAATTCATCTCTTCTTCTGTAAAAGCCATATGCATATACGGAGCTTTTGCAAGCCCTATTCCATGTTCACCTGAAAGAGTTCCGCCTAAGTCTATAGTAGCCTGAAAAACCTCTTCTATGGCTTTATAAGCGATTTTAACCTGCTCTGGATCACTTCCGTCAACCATTACATTTGTATGAACATTGCCATCGCCTGTGTGACCGAAACATGGAATATTTATTTTGTATTTGTCAGCAATTGCATAAAATCTCTCTAGTAACTCCGGCAGAGCAGAACGAGGGACGGTTACATCTTCGTTTAGCTTTTTGCTTCCATAAACACTCAGTGCAGGTGAAGCATTACGACGAGCAAACCAAATGTCTTTAGCTTCGGCGTCATCTTTTGCAATTTTAAATTCTGTACAGCCGTTTTCACGAAAAACTTTTTCTATCTGAGCAAGCTGAAAGTTCAAATCTTCTTCCAGATTCCCATCAACATCAGTCACAAGTAAGGCTCCCGCATCTACCGGCAAGCCTTTATGAAAAGTCTGCTCAACTGCACGAATAGTCAAGTTGTCCAAAAACTCCATAGCAACAGGTGTAATACCGCTTGCCATAGTTTTATAAACAGCATCCATAGCTTCATGCACACTTGCAAAAATTCCCATAGCAGTTTTTGTCATTTTAGGCTTTGGGATGAGTTTGAGAGTTATCTCGCTTAAAACTGCAAGAGTTCCCTCAGAAGCGATAAGAATACCGCTGATGTTATACCCTGCAACATCTTTAATAGTTCTCTTGCCAGCTCTGATTATGTCGCCGTTTGGCAAAACTGCACGAGTAGCCATGACGTAATCTTTTGTGATTCCATACTTTGCAGCACGCATACCTCCGGCATTTTCACTTACATTTCCGCCTATAGTCGAATATTCCTGGCTAGCCGGATCTGGCGGATAAAAAAGACCTACTTCTTCAACAGCACGCTGAAGATCCATATTTATAACTCCCGGTTGAACCACAGCTACCATGTTTTTCATATCGATTTCTAAGATTTTATTCATGTGTTTTTCAAACCCCAGAACAATTCCGCCCGAACTTGGCAATGCTCCGCCTGTAAAACCGCTGCCCGCACCGCGAGGAACAATAACTATTTTGTGTTCATTACAGTATTTTAAAATTTCACTGATGTCCTCTTCGTTTCTTGGAAAGACTACTGCATCAGGTTCGAAGTGCTCACGTGTAGCATCGTAAGAGTAAGCAAGCAAGTGTGCTTTGTCGCTATATATATTCTTTTCACCTACAATAGAAGCGAAGTGTTTTAAATGTTTTGTATCTATCATATTTACTCCTTTGTCTCAAAATTTTCTAGTAAATAGTGTAGTTTTTCATCTCCACTTTTTATAATCTCTCGAAGTTTCGTATTATTTTTATTATATGTGAACATCAACTCATAATAGTGAGGCTCATAATCTTCAAGCTCATCACTACCCTCTCCCCACCATGAGGCATCAATCTTCGGAACTCTCGTATAAAAAGGTAGTTGTGTGCTGTCTTGTAACAAGTCAGCATCTGAAATATTTAAAATCTCAAAACTTTTAGCATCAAGTGTGAAAAGTCTTTTATCTAAATAGAAAAATAATAAACCGACCGAAGTTGCATCACTAAACTTTTCAAAATCTTCTTTTAATGGTGTAGGGTGACCATTGAATGAAAGAATCGTTGCAAAAATATCTGGATGAATCCACTGCAAATTTTGGGTAGCTTTTGTAACTCTATGGTAAATCTCTTCATTTGGAGCAATTAAAAAGCCTCTTGTATAACCAAAAGCCAGTATTGCTATGTCTCCAACTTCCACATGCCAGTTACCTGTTGGCAAAGAGTTATTTCTAAGTCCACTGAAATCACTTAACTCTAATGTAGCTGTCTTTGTAGTTTCATCAAAACTTTTAACTACAATATTTTTCAAGATACTGCTATGATTGTCTGCTAGTTTATGCACTACAAAACCGCTCATTCCTACATCTATTTTTTCTATATTAATAGTTGCAACATTGCCATCTAGGCTTGTAATAGGTGACTTAACTACAGCTCCGAAGAGTTCTAAGATTAGTACTGATATTAAAAATATATATTTCATTTTTCCACTCTTTTGTATTTTGTATGGTGCGATTATAGCGAACAAACCTCAGACTAAGCAAAATTTTGTTAGAGTTTTTAAATTATTTATTTTAGGGTTATATTTTGATACGATTTTTCTTACTTATTTTATTTTCTACTCTTCTATTTAGCTCAGGAGTCAACAACTTTAGATGGTTAGACGGCGAAACGTATTTAGAGTTTTTAGAAAAGAACAACTTACCTTTAAAAGAGCTGTATTATAATCTCGACAAAGATGACCAAAAATTCACCGAAGAGATTCGCTCAGGCACTAACTGTCAAATACTCAAGAACTCTAAAGGTAAAATAGACCAAATTTTAATTCCTATGAATGATGAACTCCAAATTCATTTATTTAAAGAAAATGGTACTTATGCTTTTGAAGCTATTCCAATAATCAGCAATACTAAAACAGAAGCTTTTACCATTGAAATAAGCCATTCACCTTACTATGACATCATGAAGGCAACCGGTTCAACAAAGTTAGCACAGATTTTTGTATCAAGCTTCAAACACTCACTTAACTTTAAAAGAGACCTCAGAAAAGGTGATACTTTAGTCGTGATTTACGACCAGAAATACCGTTTAGGACGTCCTTTTTCGATGCCAATACTTAAAGTTGCGATGATAGAGATGAAACACAAAAAACACTATATTTACCTCAATGATGATGATAGATATTATGATGAAAACGGTAATGAAGTTGAAGGTTTTTTACTGGCTTGCCCAGTTAAAAATGCAAGGATATCATCATACTTTTCTAAGCGACGTTATCACCCGATACTTAAAAAATACAGAGCACACACCGGTGTTGATTATGCGGCAAGACGGGGAACACCAATAGTTGCTGCAGGAAGCGGAAGAGTAGTATTTGCAGGATACACACGTGGCTATGGAAACCTTATTAAAATATTGCATGCTGATGGCTACATGACCTTTTATGCACATCAAAAATCTTTTCGCAGAGGTATAAAAAGGGGAAGATACGTTAAAAAAGGCCAGACTATAGGCTATGTCGGAACCACGGGACTCTCAACCGGTCCTCATTTGCATTTTGGACTTTACAAACATGGCAATGCCATAGATCCGCTTAGAGTAGTTCAGGTCACGACTAAAAAACTCAAAGGCAAAGAAAAAGATGCTTTTGTAAAACTTCGTGATAACTATAACCAAAGTGTAGCTTTGCATTTAGAAAATAGAACAGCTTTTAACAAGCAAAAGAGTACTGATAAAATGTGTTATTTTTACAATGAAAAACAATGTGTAGACTCTGACACAAATGGGTAAAATAGATTCTATAGAAAAACTTCATAATCCTGCCTTCATAAAACCAATAAAAATAAACTACACTTACAAAAATACAAAGAAAATATGGGAAGCTGTTATCAGTCATGACAGTGTCAGTATACTTCTTTGGCATGTGGATAAAGAGTCTTTTGTGATTGTCAAACAGTTAAGAGCCACTGTATTGCATTCTCATAAAATAAATGGGCAGACACATGAACTATGTGCCGGAATAGTTGACAAAGAAGTGCCCAATGCACAAATAGCCAAAGAAGAGATTCTCGAAGAGTGTGGCTTTGACGTACCTGTTGAAAATTTGCAAATTGTAAGTTCATTCTACACAAGTGTCGGAATTTCGGGAGCAAAGCAAACGCTTTATTTTGCTAAAATAACCGAAGACATGAAAGTAAATGACGGTGGTGGTCTTGAAGATGAAGATATAGAAGTTGTTTATATTGCACTGAAAGATGCAAAACAATTTATGTTCGATGAAAGTTACCACAAGACACCCGGTTTAATTATGGCGTTTTACTGGTTTTTTGATAATCACCTTTCTTAAAAAAAACTCAAAATATTTATGTAAATTCTAGGCACAAACAAGGAAGCATACTCTAGTATGAGACGCGTGCAGTAACGACGAAGTTGCATGAAGATTTTGAATTTTTACCCAAATTCTATCGGGTCCATATCTACCTCTGCCAAGTCAACTTTACATGCCGAAATAGCTTTAATCAAATCTGTACTTTTGTCTGAACGCAGAAGAATCTCAAAGCGGTACTTGTTTGCAACTCTTTCAATACCGCATTTTCCAAAACCAACTATTTCCACATGCCCAAACCTTTTTAAAGACTCCTGCATTTTCAGCATCTGCTCTTTAGCTTTTAAACCATTTTTATGAGAAAATAAAATCCGACAAAGTTTTTTATACGGCGGATATAACTCTTCTCTGTAAGTTTTTTCTTCTTCTAAAAAGGCTTCATAGTTGTCAACATAAGCACTAAAAAACTCTTCATTGAAACTCTGAACCAAGACCTTGGCACTTTTCTTTCTGCCACTTCTTCCGGCTACTTGAATCAAAGACGAGAGTGCTTTTTCTCTGGCTCTGTAATCACCCATATTTAGCATATTATCCATGCCTAAAACAACTGCTAAAGTCACTCCGTGGTAATCATGCCCTTTACTTAGCATCTGCGTTCCAACTAAAATATCTGTCTCTTTATCGTTAAATCTTTTGAGTGCTTTTTTTAGTTTGTTTTGAGTCGTGATTATATCTCTGTCGAACTGTTCAATCTTGGTTGACGGAAACTCTTCGCCAATATTTTTAACAGCCTCAGCAGTTCCTAGACGAGAGCTTGTTAAGTTACCGCTTCCACACTCACAGCATACTTGAGGAATAGCCTGCGTAAAATTACAATAATGACACTTCAAAGCACGCGAATGTTGATGAATACTCATCCCAATGCTGCAAAACACACACTCGTAAGTATGACCGCAATCTTGACAGATAAGATACTTAAAATTTGCACGAGTCGGAAGAAAAACTATGCTTTGCTCTTTTGCATCAACAGTCTCTTTAAGTGTGTTTAAAATAAGCGGAGAGAGCGTTTCTATGGAGCGCTCATATACAAATTTTTTGTCCGAAGAAAAATGTCCGCCTTTAAGTCTGGCATGTGGAAACTTCACATAAGAGTTAAGTGAGGGCGTCGCACTTCCTAAAACGACTGGCACATTATAAAGTTTACCCATATAAATCGCTATGTCGCGGGCATTGTAACGAGGTCTTGAAGATGACTTATAGCTATCGTCATGCTCTTCATCTACCACAATCAGACCTAGGTTCTCAATAGGTAAAAAGAGCGCAGACCTTGGACCCGCGATAATATAAGCCGTCCCATCATAAATCTTTTCTAAAGCTTTTCTTTTTTGAAGAGGTGTGAGTTTTGAGTGCCACATAACAACTGCATCACCACAATGCTCTTTAAGTCTTGTCTCCATCTGTGGAGTCAAAGAAATTTCCGGCATCAAGAATATAGAACGATTTCCACATGCCGACATCTGCTCGAAATATTTCATATATATCTCTGTTTTCCCGCTTCCTGTGTCGCCGAAGAGAAGGGAGACTTTGTGTTTTTGTAGAGATTGTAAGGCTTTTTCTTGTTTTGTTGATAATTTTATAGTACTAGGAAGCGATGCTTTAGGTTCGCTAGAATATTCAGGCGAAGATAAAGCATCGCTTCCAAATGGAGTCATCAACCCAAGCGCTTCCCCCAAAGAACAAACATAATAAGTTGAAATAAACTGAGCTAATTTCATTTGCTTAGTTGAATAAAAAAACTCTGAGACTTCTAAAATCTCACTCGTCTTAAATTCAGGCTCTTGGCTCTTCGAAAGTACAACACCTTTTGAGTTTTTATTTCTTAAAACTATATCTACTATAGTTCCTGTTTTTATCTCAGTATTGAAGTGGTAGGTAAGGGAAGATAAAGGAGATGAGAGGATTGCTAGTTCATAAAAATACACTGCAATCCTCTTAATATTAGTTTATTAAATTTTTACACAAATCTTTTTCTGCAGTTGTTCCGGCTGTAGGATCACAAGTAAATGTTCCATTTGCTGGATTATAAGTAAAATCTGCTGTCACTCCGCCAACAGTAAAAGTATATGTAGTATCATTTGTTCTAGCCCATTCATCTGGAGCTATCCCGTACATTAGTAGTGTGTTGTTCACATCGACACCCGTAAATAGATTATCTCCAGCTGCTCCGGTACTCAGTTTTGCTATCCAGGCTGAGTCACCTTTAATAAGGCGGCTTTGTCTCTCAGACACTATAGCAGAGCGAATAGTCGCGATATCCGCTTTGCCCTTAGCAATAATTGCATCATTCCTAGTAGCTGCAAATTTAGGGATAGCAATAGCAGCCAATATTCCTAAAACAACTATAACAAATACAAGTTCAATCATCGTAAAAGCATTTTTATTTTTTTTCATTGAAAATTCCTCAGAATTAATTATATATCATTTCATTGGTATATTAACATGATTTAGATTATTTAAGTTTAAAGTTTTTGGTTATTTTGTTAAGAAGAGTTTATTTATGCATGTATTCCCAAGTAAAACTTGGGAATTATAGAATTGATTTAGAATTGGTGAATAACACCACCAGCGCTAGATAAACCATTAACAGAAGTTAAAGTATGAGATTGAGTACAAACAGCAGACTTGTTTGAATCAGTAACTGTTAAAGTACCATTTACATCACTCGGTGTAAATGTATAACAATCAGCAGCATCAGCACAAGCAGCACTATTAGTACCGTTAGCGAAAGCTCCATCCATCATATATGCACCACCAGCATCATTAACACATGTTGCAGCCGAAGTAGCAATAGTCGATGCAGTTGCATCATTTCTCGTAGCAGCAAGCTTTGGAATGGCAACAGCTGCCAAAATACCTAAAATAACGATAACGAAGATCAATTCGATCATTGTAAAACCAGCTCTTTTCATAAAGAACTCCTTGAATTAAAAATATGGGTTACTCTGGTAACCTTGTTCACATTATGCAGCAGATTACATTAAAGCTTACTTAAAATATATATATAGTTATATAAGAGTTTATTATCTGAATTAAATAGATCACCAGTCAAGCTGAGGATGACTAAATTTTTATGGAACTAAATTTGCTTATAATATTTTAAATAAATAAAAGGAGTTCAGATGAGCATTCAAATATCAGCTACACACAGTTTAATAAAAGACGCTCTTGACTACAGAGCAGCGCGTCAAGATATGATTTCATCTAACATTGCAAATGCTGACACTCCTTTTTATAGACCAAGAGACATAAGCTTTGAAGAGACACTTCGTGCTAAAAAAGATGAAATATTTAGTGAGAATAACACGAAGTTAGAACTTGCCAATACAAATGGTTCACATATTCCACTAAATAATGAGAAAGGTAGTTACAAGCCTTCACTTTTTTACAGAGACGGGCACATGGCAAGAAATGACGGTAATAGCGTTGATATAGATGTAGAGACTACAGAGATGAGTAAAAACTCCCTTATGTTCAACGCTCTTATTCAAGCAAATAAAAAAGATAGCATGATTTTTAAAAGCGTAATAGACGCTTCATCGAAGTTACAGTAAAGAGGGTCGGATGAGTAATTTTTTAAACAGTTTTGACATAAGCGGGTACGGTTTATCTGCGCAGAGAGTTCGTGTAAATACGATTTCAAGCAACATTGCTAATGCACAGACTACAAGAACAGCAGAAGGCGGACCGTATAGACGTCAAGAGGTGGTTTTTAAAGCTATCGACTTTAATGAAGAGTATAACAAAGCGCTAGGCGGCTCAACAAAAAGTGCAAAATACCAAGACCCTTTGAGCGAAGGCTCGTTTGGCAAAAAAGTTAATCCTGCTATAATGAGTGTAATAGTTGACAAAATATCACGTGATGACAGTGAACCAAAGATGAAGTTTGACCCACAACACCCTGATGCAGATGCAAACGGTTATGTTGCG
Source organism: Helicobacteraceae bacterium (assembly GCA_024635885.1). Lineage (GTDB taxonomy): Bacteria > Campylobacterota > Campylobacteria > Campylobacterales > Sulfurimonadaceae > Sulfurimonas. The sequence goes on from JAGXIA010000116.1 coordinate 16,433, forward strand.
TACCCAAATATTAATCCTGTAGTCGAAATGGCCGATTTAGTTGAAGCTACTCGTTCTTATCAGGCAAATGTTGCTGCTTTTGAAAGTGCGAAAAATATGGCTAACAGTGCTATTTCACTGTTACAATAAAGAGAGTTGAATTATGAGTAATATTAGCGGAATTTCAGGCACATCGACTGCCGAATTATTAAAACAAAAAGATAAAATTGAAAAAGCCAGTGGTGGTGGTGATGCCTTTGCCAAGCACTTAACATCTGCTCTGAATGAAGTCAATGAACTCCAAGTAGATAGCGAAAAGGCTATCGGAGATTTAGCAACGGGACAGGTAAAAGACTTGCACCAAGCAGCATTAGCTATTAATAAAGCTGAGACAAGTATGAAACTTATGCTTGAAATAAGAAATAAAGCACTCAGTGCTTATAAAGAATTAGGTAGAACACAGCTATAATAGTCCTCAAATGTTAAACCAAAACAAAAGCAAAAAAATACTTCTTCTTTATGCCCTAATAGCTTTAGGGTTTTTTATATTTTTAAGTGTAATGCTTGCTACAGTAGTAAGATATCGTGACCTTCCTTCTTTATATACGCAGGAGAGCTCAAAGGCCGAGAGAGGAAACATCATCAGTGCCGATGGTTTTCATATTGCAACTACCAAGAAACTCTACAAAGCTGTTGTAGACACTCACTATATAGATCCACAAAAAAAAGAACTTTTTGTACAACTTTTCAGTATTTACTCAGGGATAAGTGCGAGTGAGATTAAAGATAAACTAAGCCAAAGAAACGGGGTAGTTGTTCTAAGCTACGACATTGCCGAAAAACAGGCTCAATATTTAAAAAGACTTGCATTTGAGCTTAGAAGATTTGATGTTTTTATAGCCAGAGAAAATAAAAGAACCGGACAAAGAACACTGCACGGACTGAGTATTATAGAGAGTGGAGAGAGTAGAGAATATCCGTATGGAAATCTATTGACCCCTATTATTGGTTACCCGCATAAAATTGAAGATGATGGCTACACTCGAATTAAGGGTGTAAAAGGCTTAGAAAAAAGGTTTGACTTAGAGTTGTCCTCAAGGCAGGATGCCAGTAGCAAAGGTCCTCGTGACGTCAACAATTACATCATCTTAAATAAAGAGAGCTTTACAAAACCTGCTATAAACGGTTTGGACATTAAACTTAATATTCCTGTTGCTCTGCAAATAAAAATAGAAAAGATGTGTGATGCCATGAAAGTTGAGCTCGAAGCCAAAGAAGTAATGGTAGCCATTATGGATTCTAATAATGGCAAAGTTTTAACGCTTGCTAGCTCCAACAGATACTTTCCAAAAGATATTAAAACGAGCGATTATTCTTCTCTTAACAGTGGAATGACTGAGTATAGTTTTGAGCCCGGAAGTGTAATTAAAACACTTACTTTTTCTCTTCTTTTAGATAAAGACTTAGTTAATCCCTATGATTTGGTAAATGGACATAATGGTAGATTTAAGATTGGAAGAAAGGTCATAACAGATGAGCATAACTTTGATTGGCTCAGTGCTGAGAATGTAATAATTCACTCTTCAAACATAGGAATGGCACAATTAGCGCAAAGATTGTCTGGATATGAATTTAATCAAGGTCTAATAAGATTTGGTTTGTCACAAAAATCTACGCGTGATTTAATATATGAA
>JAGXIA010000117.1 GCA_024635885.1 Helicobacteraceae bacterium
AAAGAAATAAAAACGATTTCTACAAAAGAGATAAATATAAAAGTTAAAAATGCTTCACCACAAGAAGAGCTTGTGATTAAGAGGGAAGAAGAGCCTAAAGAGAAGGTAGTTCAAACAGTTCAAAAAGAGTTTGATACTACTTGGATACTACTGACTTTTGTAATAGGTCTGGCATGTGGAATTATTATAGTTTTACTCAAGCCATGGAATTATTTTAGCAAAGAGAAAAAACTCTCTATTAAAGACCCTAAAAAACTTTTAGTAAAACTTTTACCATATAAATATGATGAACAAGTTGGAAAAATTATAGATATTTTAGAAAAAAATATTTATGAAAATGCTAATATAGAGTATGATAAAAAAGTATTAAAAGAGTGTCTGAAAAAGTATTCCATCACATAAAGTTCCTATAACCCACTCCCTTTGGCACGATTTTTGCTATTATAATTTTATAATAGTAAAAAAGGGTTTTGTGTATGCAAAAAATATTGACAGCATTAATAGTTGTTCCCACGTTTATTTATGCGGCATACAATCCATTTTTTCATGAGCCGCAGGACTTTGAACCCCAAAAACAAGTTATTAAAACTGTTGTGATCAAGCAAGCAAAAAAGCCAATTCCTAATAGACAAACTCTTGAAATGACCTATTTTGGTTTTGTAGAAAGCTTAAAAGGTAAATTTGCATTAGTTAAATTAAGTGACAAAAATATTATAATTCGTAAAGATGACTCACTTTACCTTGATGAACGTATTTTAAAAGTAAAAAAAATTACAAGTAATTATATTTTACTGACAGATAGATATTCTAGAGCTCAAACAGTTTATTTCAGCTCAAAAGTACAAAGACAATAGTGATGACAAAAACAATGAAACTACTTTTTATGATGATGTCTATAATCCTTTTTGTAGGATGTTCTAACGCATATAAAAACGAAGTTATGAAAGAAGAATTTAGAGCAGATTTAAATGCTTCGAATAATCCTATACTAAAAAAACCTGCTATAGAGATTATAGAAGTAAGTGCAGGAAACTTTAATGTAGATAGCTTACGTATTCCAGACATGGAAACTATAAAGAATGTGAAAATTTCAGGTGCGCAGCTCAATGATGTGATTTCTTTATTAACAGAGGCTACAGACCAAGATATAATATTTCAACTTCAATCAGATACTATTAGTCAATCTTCTGCTTTGAACAGCAATACTAATAATTTGGCTACTAATACTGTAGGAGCTGCTGGCGCTGTTGGAGCTACTGGCGCTGGTGTATACGGCAGTGCAACAGGTGCTCTCGGTGGATATGAAAACAACGATGAATACCAAATACGTCAATCAAAAGTATATGTTTCAGCATCAAATATTGGTTTTGGAAGGTTACTTGAAAAAGCTGTAGGAGATAAGTTAAGCATCCGTTATGATGATAAAACTTACTATCTGGGTTATGTTAAAACAGTTACTTTAAAAATTCCCTCATTGGCAGGTTTGGCAGATGAGTTAAAGCAAACATTGAATACTCTCGGTGCTTTAAATGTTGTTCATGATACTATAACATCTTCAATTACATTTTCAGCACGAGAAAAAGAGTATAAAGATATTATGGAATACCTTATTATTCTAAGAAACAATCTATACGTTATTGAGTATGACATTGCTATTTATAATGTTGAACTAAAAGACAATTACAGTTTGGGTATAAACTGGAATCTTTTAGCAAATAATAATCACGGACTTAGCTTAGTCTCAAATACATCATCAGCTTTTTCAACTGCAGGAGCGAGTGCAACTACAGCAACTTTTGGAGCTCTTTTTAATTATGATGATCTGACCGGCTCTATGATAGCAGAAGCATTAACACAATTTGGAAAAGTTGAAAGCATTCAAAGACCAAAACTGCTTGGTATGGCCGGAACTGACGTAACGCTCATAGATGGACTAGAAGAACCTTATATTAAAGAACTCAGTACTACTGCAGTAGGAGATAGCGGTGTTCAAACTTCTACGGTAAGTGCCACGGCATTAAGTGGGCTTCGAGTAACTTTAAACTCCAATATTCTGGACGGAACTGTTCTCACCGATATCTCTTTAGAAATTAACGATATAGTCGGATATAGTAACTTTGTAGTGAATGATGTGACATATTCTCAACCTAGAACTCATACAAAAAATATTAAAAATAGTATGAGAGTGCAACCTGGCGTTCCCATTGTTATATCGGGTCTTTTTAGAAATCAGTCAGACAAAGGTTATAAAGGTATTCCCGGTTTAGCCAAAACTGGAGCAAGATTATTTGGCGGTAGTGAATATGAAGCTACTGCTAAAACTGAAATGGTTATCATTGTAACTCCTAGAGTTATCAAGTATGTAATGAAGTGATGGCATAAATATGGCAATATTTACAGCAGGATGTATTGAACTTACAAGCGATAGTAATAAGATTCGTAATCGCGTATATGAGTTGGCAAAGCATGATTTAGATTCACCTGCGATGAAAATATCTGTTAGAAAATCTCCTACCTGTATAAATTTTGTTGCATTTTTACCAAAAGACAAGATTGTTCAAGAAAATATATTAAAAAAAGTATCAGAGTGCGAAAACCGTACAGTCGTAGTTTTTGAGTTAGACTATAAACATGTTGGAGTAGTATGTGAGTATAGACGCATAGTAGACTATATTTTAGATAAGCCAGAAGAATTTGCGACCGAGAGAGGGTATGATACATGTTTTGTAGATAATGCTGATGGTGTGAAACTTGTCTCATTTAACCTTGACAATAGCGGCCGTGAAGCAAGAGCTGGGTTTGTCTCACTAAGTTTCACTATTTTACTTACCACTACAATTTTTTACAGCGGTTACAATTATATGAAAGATACCCAGATAAACAGAGGAAATAAACTCTCTTTGTCAGATGAGTATAAGAAGATAGTAAAAAAAGAGTTTACAAAATCTGAAAAAATTGCACAAAAAGTAGATGTCGTTAACACTTTAGAAGATATAGAACGCTTAACAAAAGCAACACACTCAACTCTTGTCCAGGTAGAATATAATGAAAATAATTTTTGTGTAGAAGTAAAAGCACTGCAGATGGAACCTTTTATAGCAATGTTGCCTCAAAATACTAAGATCAAGAATAAAGATAAAATGAACTCAACTATAGAATACTGCTATGAAAAAATATAATATTCTTGTTCTTTTCGTTCTTGTCTTAATCACTATCAGTGTGTCAAGTTACTTTTTTTATTTAGACATCATATATAAAGACAAACTAGTTAAAAAAGATGTCGAACAACTTTATGACCTAAATCGTGTAGCCGGCAAGCCAATAATTGCTTATTGTGATGCTGCTGAGCTTGAAGAAAAGGTGTTTAAGTATAATGAGATAATACTGGAACTAAACCTTGATTCGATTGCAGAAGTAGAAAAAAATATTATTGTTATTCGCGGAGCAATTCATAACAGTTTCTCTTATGTACTGTTAAAAAGACTTCTGAATATTGTAAAAAATGATGAAGTAAATCTTAAGAGTGTCTGTATAGGTAAAGAGTGTACAAAAGATGCATATGGATTTTTAATTAAAATAAGACCATATTCATTAAAGTTAAAATAGTTAGTGTCGATATAAGAACATAACTTAAAAAAAAGGATATAACATGATACAAGGAAGTAACATGACAGGAAGTCACAAAGGAATGAGAAAGGGTATCTCTTTAGTAGAGATGTTGATAGCGATAGTGTTGTTTGGATTAATATCTGCAATCGGTTATAAATATTATAAGAACTTTTTTAATGTAGGTTTGGCGGCAAAACAGGCGCGTGTTAGTGCTGTAATTGATCAAGCTACACAAATTAGTACTGCATATGATTTATATGTAATTAAAACAGGTCAACTTCCTACTAGTATGGCTGATTTGAGTGCGTCTAATATAGGAATATTATCTGAAACTCCAGTGGCAATTTCTGAAATCACGGCAGCTGGTTGGGTCCTTAGTTCAACTTTACAGTTAGATGCAAGTGCTACAGCTAACGATGTAGGATTTGTTTATGCTATGGATGCGGCAGGTCTTACTCCATCAGATGAACTGGATTATTGTAATGCTCTTAATAATATTGCTAAATCAAGCTGGGATTTAAATGCAACTTATACTCCAACAACAGTTGGTGAGATAGGAACTAATACGGATATGTATGTTACAAATGCTCTTACAACAATGCTCTGTGGTGGTGGTGGTGCTACTGATTTATCACTTACTTTTGTAAAAACGGTAAATCCATTATAATCGTGTGAAAAAAGCATTCTCTTTAATAGAATTGCTTATCACCATAGCGCTTGCCGGCGTTATGGTGATTCTCTCAGTTAATTATCTAAATATTTCAACTCTCTCAAAACAAAATATTAAAACAGAACTCCAATCACACTTAAATATCATTACAGCTACAATTTTGCAGTGTAAAGAACTCAGTAATATGATGCCAATTCAAAGTGGTGGTGCTTTAGCAAATAACACACTCCTTGATACTCTTGATTGTAATACATCTACTCCATATTCTCTTGATGGCGGAAAAGGGAGTTTTATACCTGAACCTCTAACAGGTTTTGCAAACTATACCGCTACTCAGAACGGAAATATTTTCTACTTTTCTACTACAACAGCATTAGATTCAAATAATTATGAAGTTTTACAAGAGCTAAACAGTAGCTATTCAATGATGCAGTATCAACTAACAAATGATGGGACGACGGCTAAGCTGAACTTTTATCTCTCTCGTTAAATATCATGGTATAATAATCTAAAAAAAAGTACTATGAATATAAAAAATATTTTAACACCTAAGCAGATAGAGATTTGTCAAAAAGAGAAGTACTATTACCAACAAATAGGTATGCAAAAAAATCTTCTACAAATTGCAATAGAGCATAACTTCACACAAAAAAAAGAGAAACATCTTCCATACAGTCTTGATTTACTTAAAGAGTATGAAATTATTATAGTAGATGAAAATCAGGAGAGTTATTCTGTTGAATGCAAAGAGTTAATTGGACCAAAACGACTTGCAAAGCTTGAAGAGCAGTTAAATAAAAAGATTATTCAGCGCACTATTCCAGTAAGAGAATTTAAAGAAAAATTTGATGCACTACTGAGTGTTGACCCCGATATAATTGAAAAAAAGATAAAACAGTTTAATGCTTATGATACAGAAGATAACGAAGTATTATCTCTTTTTAGAATGATTTTAAATCATGGAGTAGTTCATAGCGTGAGTGATATTCATATAAATGCATATGAAGAGTTTTCATGGTTGCGTTACAGGCTAAATGGAAAAATCCAGTCCAAATATCTTTTAAACAGTGACTTGGCACAAAGATTTTCACTTATAATCAAAGAGAAATCAAACATAGACCTTATAAATGTTCAAAAACCCCAAAGTGGCGGTTTTAGTGAAAAATTTAAAAATGACAATATTGACTTTCGTATAGAAATTGCACCTTCAAATTTTGGTGAAAATATAGTTATTCGTATTTTGGACAAATCAAATAATCTCAAATCATTTTCGCAACTCTTTCCAAAAAAGCATCCGATGAGTGAACACCTTTTTCATTTTATTAATCAAAAAAATGGCTTCTTTTTGACAGTTGGACCAACAGGAAGCGGTAAAACAACAACTTTAAATGCAATTCTTACTCAGCGTGACCGTTTGCATGAGATAATATATACAATAGAAGACCCAATAGAGTATAAAATAGACTTTGTAACACAGTATCAGGTAAATGAAGCAATCGACTTTACATTTCAAACTGCTATGAAGTCTGTAATGCGCCAAGATCCGGATGTAATAGTCATAGGTGAAATGCGAGACAAAGAGAGTATTCATATAGCTTTAAAAGCCGCACATAGTGGACATATGGTTTTTTCTACCCTTCATACTACTAATGCTTATATGGCATTGGAGAGAATCAGAGATGAAGGTGGAGACCTTTTCATATTGGCATATTCATTGAGTGGAGTTATAGCTCAGAGATTAGTACTTCAACTTTGTGATTGTAAAACGCCAAGTTCTGAGGAAAATGGAAAAAATTACTTCAAATCAGAAAAAAAAGGTTTTGTAAAAAAAGGTTGTGCGAGGTGTAATTTCTCCGGCTACAGCCAAAGAGTACTGTTAACAGATGTTGTTTTGATTCCACCAGATATGAAAACAAGATATGGCTTCTATAAGGCATTGAAAGATGGTGCAGTTTTGTCAGTTTGGGATAATCTAATAACTTTTAGCTATTTCGAATCAGCAAAGTATCTTTTTGAACAAGGCTTGTGTGATTATGATACTCTCGTATCAGAACTCTTGTCACTAGGGTATATAGATGAAAATTAATGTTTATACAATGCTCAAAACTTTACTTTTTACTCTTCAAAATGGTAAAAATATCTCAAGTGGCATGCAACTGCTTGCAAATAGTGCAAAAACACGTAGAGAGAGAAATATATACATAAAAATATATGATGACATAAAAGAGGGTGCTACATTTTCTCAAGCCTTATATAACCACAGTGTCGGTTCATTAGATATTATTCAGTTCTTAAAAATGGCGGAACGAGGAACAAATTTTAGAACAGCTTTACAAAAACTTATAAAATATCTTGAAGTGAAAGATGAATTTCAAAGAGAATCAAATGATAAGATTTCTTTGCCAATTATCTATTTCAGTATCGCATCAGTAATTGTTTTAGGAGTTAAGTTTTTTGCCGTACCATATCAGATAGAGAGGGCACAAGGGTATAGTAAAGAGATTGTGGCTTTGATAGGCGGGCATTTAGAAATGGCACAATTTATGACAGATGTTCTATTTATAAGCTTAGTAATCGTTGGCAGTTATTTTATGATTTTATTACTCTCACTCTTTAATAACTCTTATTTAGTACAAGCAGCAGCGAAACAATTGGCTCTGATTTTCCCTCTTAGTTCAGGCATAGTTATGAAATTTGAGAAATTTATGCTGTTTGGGATGTTGGGAGAGATGTTACTGAGTGGAATTTCATTTAAAAAAGCAGTGCAATCTGCTATAGATACAACAACTGTAAAACGTTTTAAAAGTGCATTGCAAGAGAGCTTAGACAGTATTAAATATGATGGAAAATTAATTTTGCACAGTAAGCTGTATGACGATGTGGAAAAAGGACTTTTAACGGGAGTTGGCTCTTCTGCTCAAGTTGGTTCCGTTATGCTTGAAATTAGTGACAGAGCAAGGACAGATGCCTTAGAACTAAGTACAAAGTTTTTTCGTATGATTACACTATTATCTATACTGCTTATGGCTTTCGCTGTATTTATAGAGTTCTTTACTGTTGTATTGACTCAGATACTAATTCAAAAAGGTCTTATTGATGCAACGCGTGGAGTAGGTACATTCTAATGAGAAGAGCGTACTTGTTAGCAGAAGCTATGATAGCTGTTATTATTGCGGGAATTGTAGCTGCAGTTTTTACTACTATGAATTATTATACACATCTGCAAGCAAATGTACTTAAACAGCAAAATACAAAAACAATATTAGAAGTTGTACGAAGTCGTTTAGTTAACTTAGCTTCAGATCCGGACAGTGACTCATACTTTGAACTTTTAAAAGAAGAAACTGACAATACATTACCGGTAAATATCGGTCTTGGAACAGATGCCTGGGGAAAAAGGATCTACTATTATACTATTGACCTTGGACTTTCTAATGAGATGAACGCTTCTTATGCAGATACAAACACTTCTATCTCTCCAAATGATAATATTTCTGGTCGTTTAGTAAGCTCAGGAGAAGATATGGTCTTAGATACAAATAGTTCAGAAGGTGTAGCTCAGGGCGATGATTTAATGCTTGAGATAGGAGTAGGGGAACTAAACCACTATAAACTTTACGGAAGTTCAGAGATTACGACTGAAACACGTGGATACAACAGTGCAATAGTCTCTGCTACAGAACCTATAACACCTATTAACGGTACACTATGGTACGACACAAGCAGTTCTTCTTTAAAAATTTATTCTCAAACTGATGCTAATTGGACAAAACTTTCAATCT
>JAGXIA010000024.1 GCA_024635885.1 Helicobacteraceae bacterium
ATTATGAATGATTTACTAAAAGAAAAAGGAGTGCATTATGATGAATTTATCCTCTCTGTCTAAACTTCATTATGCCAATTACGCACACATAGCTGTTGTTGCTGTTGGTTTAACTGTCTCAATTTTATTTTTTGAATTTCATTTTGCTACATTCACATTTAATGTTTTAAATATCGCCATTGCCATTTATGCTTACAAGCAGATTCATATAACCAGAGAGAGCGTTTCAAAATCATCAACAATCATAAAACAAGCCAAAGAGGGCAACTTTGAAAACCGTCAGCATAAAATTGCCGGCGGTGGTGAACTCGAAGACTTAGCCTGGAACATAAATGATCTATTTGACCAGTTAGAGAGCATGATTCGTGAGATAAACACATCTATAGAATATGCCAGCAAACACAAATACTTTAGAAGGGTAAATACAACAGGACTAAACACATCATTTGTTAAAACAGGAAATTTAATTAATAAAAGTATTGATGCTATGCAAAAAGAGTATAAAGCCCAAGAGAAAGAAAAGTTTTTACTTGAGCTGTCAAAAACAGGAAAAGGTTTTGCTGCAAACTTTGAAATTATCCAAGAACAAATCAGTCAAACCAATGAGACACTTACACAACTAGCAGAAGAAGCCCAGGAGAGTACTGTTCTCTCCCGTTCAAATAATGTTGTTGTTGAAGCTATGAGTAATAACTTTGAAAAATTATCACAGATTATTGTGCAAAATGATGACTCTGTTAATGCTGTATCTACAAGAACTCAGGAGATTACTTCCGTTATTGACCTCATAAAAGACATTGCAGACCAAACGAACCTGCTAGCTCTAAATGCTGCCATAGAAGCCGCTCGTGCAGGTGAACATGGTCGTGGTTTTGCTGTTGTTGCCGATGAAGTTAGAAAACTTGCAGAGAGAACTCAAAAAGCCACAAATGAGATTTCTGTTTCTATTTCAACTCTTCATCAAGAAGCTACAGGTATGTATGAAAATTCTAAAGAGTTAAATCATATTGCTGAAGAATCGACTGAGAGTGTAAACACACTCTATAGCGCTCTTGAGCAGTTTACAACAACTTCTGAATCAGTACTCAAATCTAGTCAATATATGAAAAATAAAAACTTTGTCGTACTTGCAAAAATTGATCATATATTATTTAAAGCTGATGCTTTTTCTAATGTTGAAAAAGGTACACATAAAACTTTTGATGACCATCACTCTTGCAGATTAGGAAAATGGTATGACGGCGAAGGTGCCGAACAATTTAGTCATTCCAAAAGCTATAAGGCACTTAAACAATCACACAAAATAGTTCATGAGAGTGTAATCAATACTTTTGCCATACTTGAAGGAAATGACATTGCAAGTCATAACAATGAGATTAAGTCAAACTTTGAAAATATGGAACATGCTTCAGATGAACTGTTTGAGCTAATGGATAAAATGCTCGAAGAAGAAGCTGTATATGCAAGAGAACATTGAGTTATTACATTTTAAGTGATATTTCACACCCCTTAAATTCAAAATCTAGCTCACTCGATGGTTCTTTATAAAGTAAGGGACTGTCTAAATCTATAAACCTGATAACATCTTGGTAAGCCATTGCAAGATGTAATGCAGCATTAATAGAATACGGCCCTTCAAGCATTGAACCGAGCATACATGTGACATGGTTCATTCTGCAAAATTCTAAAATTTCTATCGTCTTTGTTACTCCACCGCATTTCATGAGTTTAATATTTATCATGTCAGCACTTTTACTATGTATGACTTTTTGTGCATCAAGAAGTGTAAAAACTGCTTCATCTGCCAAAATAGGAATATCTGAATACTCAGTGATAGTTTTAAGTCCCTCTAAATCACCCGCAGATACAGGCTGTTCTATAAGTTCTATTTTACAATTCTTTGTCTCATCTATAAAATGCAAAGAAGATTCCACATGCCAAGCCTGATTTGCATCGATAAGTATCTTGGCATGTGGAAGTGAAGCACTTATACTTTTTGTGACTTCTATGGCATGTTCTATATCAGGACCAAGTTTTACTTTTAAAATATACAGACCATTTTCACATGCCAGCTTTGCATCTTCAAGCATTGACTGTGGATTCTTTAAACTGATAGTTACATCTGTTTGTAAAGTGCTCGCCTCTTTTGCACCGAGATATTGAAACAGAGGCTGATTTTTTTCTTTTGCAAGTAAAGATACAAAAGCCATATCAAGTGCTGCTTTTGCACTGCTTTTGATATCTTGGCATATGGAATGTAAAATTTTTATGGCATCTTGTGGCATGTGGAAATAAAACTTGTCTTTAGAATTCTCAATCGAACTTGTGATTGTTTCTAAATCTTCTCCCGTTATAGCTCTTGTTGCCGGTGCTTCACCGATTCCTATAAAGCCATTATCACAGAGCACGCTTACTCTTACAAATTCCACATGCCGAGCTGTTCTTAGAGCAGTGATAAATGGTGTTTTGAGTTCTATATATTTTATTTGCGTTGTTATTTCAACAATTTTCATTGTGCGAGACTCACTAAAATATTTCCAACAAACAAGCCGCCAAAAGTCCCTATCAAATAGCCCATTATTGCCATTAAAACTCCAACGCTTACAAGAGACTTGTTATATGCAGCTGCAAGAATAGGAGCAGAAGCGACGCCTCCGATATTTGCCAAAGAAGCAACAGCGATAGAAAACAGGTCAAGCTTGAATATTTTTGCGCCCAGAACCATTATGAGTGCATGAATAACTAAAATACTAAAGCCGGCAAACACATAAACACCGACTTCACTGAAACTCTCAAAGACTGCTTTAGAGCCAATAAGCGCTATAAGAACATAGAGCATAGTTGTTGCAACTTCACTTGAACCATTCATACTTTTGAGTTTTGTAAAGGAGCCTAAAACTCCAAAAACAGTAGCCAATAGAACGACTGTTGTAGTTTTGTTTAGTACTTCCACATGAGTGGCTATCATTTGAGAAACTAAAGAAATCACGAGAGCCAAAAAGATTAATAACCAGTATCTTTTTGCTCCCATAGTACATGCACACCCTATTTGTGAAAAAATAGCCTCATTTCTTTTTGCATCTGTAAACCTGTTAAAAACAGATGCAAATGGAACTAAGAAGAGCAGAAGCATAACCCATAAAGTATAATTCACACTATCAACTATAAGTGCGTAACCATAGGCTTCCTGGCTGACTTCAAGAGCTGAACCTACCGCTATCATGTTTGCAGTTCCACCCATCCAGCTTCCAGCCAATGCTCCAAACGCCGAAGCGCTCTCTTGGTTAAAATTAAAGACTACTGAGACAATAATAAATCCACATGCCAAACTGATAACTGCAAGAGTGTAAGAGATAAGAAGAGAACGTCCGAGTTTAAAAAAGTGAGAAAAATCAATTTGAAGAAGCATTAAAAAAAGCATTGCAGGCAGTAGGTTTGTTTTTGTAAGAGCGTAAATATTATTTATTGCATCATTTCTTTCAAAAACTCCCATAGTAGCCAGAAACATACTACAAGCATATATCATCACAACTGCGGGAACAAACTTGAAGATTTTCAGTTTTGTTTTTTTTTCTAAAAGATTAAAAAAAGTTGCGACAAAAGCAAGAGTAAATAAGTAGACTAAAGGCGAACTAATCACAAGGCGCCGCTTTAAACCCTTTTATGTTAGCCCTTAAGTCTCTCATAAATGCTTTTCCAGGGTCTAGCTTTTGGGTCCTGTAATTTGCATCTTTTTCCAGCCAAAGCTTATTTTTTTCAAAACATCTGTATTCAGAATGACCTGCGACAAATTCTATGCTGTCAAACTCTTTTTTTAAGTAATTAACCAACTGAATATTTGATGATAGCTGTTCGACTGTCAGATTTGACTTATGGTTTGCTCCACCGACATTTTCTATCCCTATTGCACTATAATTGAGCCCTATTACATGTCTTGCCATAAAGTCCAGTGGCATCAACTGATGGATAGTTCCATCTCTCTCAACCATAAAATGTGCAGAAACATTTACAATGCCTGCTTTGGCTATATCTGGTCTGTCGCTCAGTAAAATTGATGATCTAAAACGATCCATTGATTTTTCAAAATCATCTATTCCTGTATAATGAATCATAATTATTTTAGGAATTATTTTTATATCTTTAGCATCGATATAGTAATGGTCTTTAATATAGTCTTTGCTCAACTCGATTCGTAATTTACCAAACTCAATTGGATTTTGTATGATTTGTAAAGCGTTAATAGTTGTAGTAATCAATAAAAGTGTAAGAAATAACTTTAACACTTTGTTCCCCTTTTATTTTATTGATAGTGTAACATAACTACAAGGCGTTCATAATGAAAAAAATTTCATGTAATTTATTTATAGAAAATTAATTATAAATACAATATACTCTCTCCTATGGAAATACACAAAATAAAACGCCAAAAATTACTGTCAGAACCGTTTAGCAAGGATGCCTTGAAACTTGCACGTGCTTTATACAATACGTATAAAAATAACGGTGATGATTTATACATGGAAATTAAATTAAAGACTGTTGTATCACTTCTAGGGCTTCGATCTGGCAAAGAAGCTGTAGAATATATAGAGACACTTCTGGAAGAATTAAATGAACCTATCGCGGTTAAAAACTTTAAATTATTTGCTAAAGTATATCCTATCAGATTTGTAGTATTTTGCAAATACAGAATAAATGATGATATAATAAAAATAGAACTCAGCGAAGAATATTTAGAAGTTGAGAGCAAGTACATGTTAGATTCATTTTTATCACATCAGGACTAGATTTGGCAAAACAATATATTATTTTAGATACAGAAACAACCGGAACCGGAGATAATGACAGAGTTATTCAGTTGGGATATATAGTCCTAGGCAGCAAAGACGTAGAAGTACATAACGAATTTTGTTCTTGTGATGTGCCGATAAACTTTGGTGCTATGGAAGTTCATGGAATTACTCCAGCGATGATTGAGGGTAAGCCTTTGTGCCAAGAGACAAAAGCATACAAAAGACTTCTAGAATTAAATACAAATGACAACTACATAATAATCCACAATGCGCCTTTTGATTTGGGCATGCTTGAAAAAGAGGGTTTTAACACTCAAATGAAGGTTATAGACACTCTGAGAGTCGCAAAACATATACTCCCTGATGAAGAAGCACACAGACTTCAATATTTTCGTTATAAAATGGACCTCTATAAAGATGAGCAAAAAGAAGCTGATGCTCTTGGCATAGTTGTAAAAGCGCACGATGCCATAGGTGATGTTTTAATTTTAAAACTATTATTATCCAAACTAAAAGAAGCTGTTGCCTCAGAGTTTCCAGATGCCAACCCTGTTGAGAAAATGGTTGATTTAACCAACACTCCAATTTTGATTAAAACATTTAGATTCGGGAAATATAAAGGTAAAACTCTCCAAGAGGTTGCTGGCAGTGACGCCGGTTATTTAAGATGGATGTTAAGCAGTATGGAAAATCTTGATGATGACATGAGATATTCTATTAACACTGCAATAGCCGGTTAAATTTAACTAAGAGTTATAAAAAATAAATA
Organism: Helicobacteraceae bacterium; assembly: GCA_024635885.1. Lineage (GTDB taxonomy): Bacteria > Campylobacterota > Campylobacteria > Campylobacterales > Sulfurimonadaceae > Sulfurimonas. Next base: position 5,563 of record JAGXIA010000024.1, read on the forward strand.
ACAGTTGTTATTTTATACTCTCCTTATCACTCTTTAGATATTATATATTATGTTTAAAGGTGGTTTAAAATGATTGATTCTCTCTTATTACGCATTGCTAAAAGTGCAATTCTTCGTCAATTTGATAAGCAAAATACTATAGATAAGCAAGGCTTAATTGCTAAATATCCTTACTTGGCTAAGAATGGTGCGGCCTTTGTTACACTACAATATGAACATCAGCTCAGAGGCTGTATAGGTTCTATTATAGCCTACAGAAAACTTCTTGATGATATCATACACAATGCTGAATCTGCCGCATTTAGTGACCCTAGGTTTAGTCCTCTTAGTAGTGATGAATTAGCACATCTTACACTGGAAGTTTCTGTTTTAACTGAGCCTGAGATTTTAGAGTATAGTGATTTTGATGATTTAGTGCAAAAAGTTCAACCAAATATTGATGGGCTTATACTCAAACACAATGGCTATCACGGTACTTTTTTGCCCCAAGTTTGGGAACAACTTCCACAGCCCAAAGATTTTTTACAACACCTCAGCAAGAAAGCCGGTGCTGACCCGTCTATTTACGCACAACACCCTACTATTTCCAGATATAGAGTTGAGGCGATAGAGGATGATTTTGACAATATAAAACCATTATAAGGAGTTTTACAATGACAAGAGAGATGAGTGTAGCCGGAGCATTTTATCCGGCAAGTCCAATTGAGTTAGAGAGATATTTTGAACACTTCAGCAAAATATATGATGAAAGTTCCAC
>JAGXIA010000118.1 GCA_024635885.1 Helicobacteraceae bacterium
CTTTTTAGAAATTGCTAAAAAAGCCAAACTATACAAAGAACTTACAAAAATAGTTATTAGAAAAAGTTGTGAAGCATTCAAAGACAACAGTTATGAATTTTCTGTAAATATTACTATAGATGACATTCTTGACAAAGATATTAATACATACATTTACGATGTGCTTAAAGAGTATAATGTAGCAGATAGGTTGACTTTTGAAATAGTTGAGAGTGAAATTATCGAAGATTTTGATGTAGTTGAGCAATTTATAACTAAAGTAAAAGCTTTAGGCTGCAAGATTGCTATTGATGATTTTGGCACTGGATATTCAAACTTTGAGTACCTTATGAAATTACAAGCCGACTTCATAAAGATTGATGGCAGTATTATTAAAGAAATCGTCCATGATAAAAAGTCTGCACTCATAACATCGTCTATAGTCGCATTTGCCAAAGAGATGAATATACAAACTATAGGTGAATATGTAGAGAATAAAGAAATATGTGACAAGATAATAGAGCTTGGCGTTAACACATCGCAAGGTTATTACTTTGACAGACCCCTTGCTAGCTTAAAGTAGATTTTTTATTCTTGGAGTAAAAGTATATCCAAGTTAAAGCTCCAAGCAGACTCATACTAAGACTTAAAATTTGTCCAAAGGTAACTGAGTTGCAGCATACATACCCTATTTGAGAGTCTGGAGCACGGTAAATTTCTGCAATAAACCTAAAAATGCCATAACTCATTGCATAAACCAGGATAAGTTCTCCGCTGAATGTTTTAAATCTTCTGTATGCATAGACCACTAAAAAGACTCCTAAGCCTTCTAATATGGCTTCATAGAGCTGTGATGGATGGCGAAGTATGCCATCTACATAAATACCCCAAGAAACATCTGTATGACGACCTATAAGTTCTTGATTTAAAAAGTTTCCAACACGGCCAAATACATAGGCTAAAGGTATACTTATGGCAACCAAATCCATAATTTTTCCAAATGCAACTTTGTTTTTTTTAGAGTAAAGGTATGTCCCTATAAGAAAACCTAAAACGGCTCCATGATAACTCATACCTCTGATGCCTATAAATTCACCATTGACAAAGGGATTAAAGATTTGCCATGGATGAGAAATATAATAGAAAGTTTGAGTATCATAAAAGAGTATGTACCCGAGTCTTGCGCCAAGTATTACACCAATTTCAACATATATAAAATAAACATCCAATTGACCAGCTTTAAAATCAAGTTTGTCTCTTTTAATAAAGTACTTGCCGATATATAGAGCGCTAAGGAGTGCTAAAACATACATGATTCCATACCAATGAACAGGTATGGAAAAAATATTAAAGGCTATAGGATCGAATGTATCGTAAATATTATTCCATTTGTTGTTTGGCATGTGGAAATTTACTTTCTTAAAGCTTCAGCTATAAGCTCAATAGGATTTTTAAAAACTGTTTTTACATCCGCATAACCCATGGAAGCATTAATCTGCATACGACAAGCACTGCACTCAGCACTAACAATGTCTGCCTCAGTTTTTTTTATCATTGCCGCTTTGGGAATTCCGGCAGCTTTTGCAAAATGGTACTTCTCTGTCTGCATCGTTACACCACCAAAACCACAGCAGACATTAGGATCACTCATCTCAACCATGTTATAATTTTTGGAAATAAGATTTCTAGGTTCTCTGTGAATTCCCTGCATCTTTTTAGCGTGACAAGGGTCATGATATGTAACTATTTTTGTATCTTTTTTCTTTGAAGCCAAAAGTTGCTCTAAATGCGTATGATGTTGCAACCATTCTGTTGCCATAAAGATTTTATCTTTAATAGCTATCGCTCTTTCCTTCCACTCTGGCTGGTCATGGAAGTAGTGTTCATAGTCTATCTTAAGCATTGCAGAGCAAGTTGCTTCTGGAATTATAATAGCTTCTACGTCAGCACCAAAACTTTCAAAGTACTCTATATTGTGTTTGGCATTTGAATCGACTGTATCAAAATCACCTGTAAAATAGGCCGGAGCACCACAGCATTTTTGATCTTTAGCCAAAAATGCATCAATCTCTAGAGCTTCAAGTATCTCTAAAAGCCCTTCTCCAATATCTTTGTAATTGTAGTTAGCCAAACACCCAATAAAAATTGCAACTTTTCTTTTCCCGCCATTGTCTATATTTTCTTTATGAGAATTTAAAAACGATATTTTCATTAGACTAGGAAAAAGTCTATCAGTTTTAAGCATTGGGAGATTAAATCTTGAATTCATGGAATTAATATCTGCTTTTATTTTAAAGCCACATGTCTGAAATGTCCAGCCAAGTTTAAATGCAATATCATTTAACCATCTATGACGAAGCAGTAAGAAAAAAGCTCTTTTATACCATGCGATTCCAAATTTTTGAGCTATATCTGAGCGAACCTGCTCTATTATCATATCTACCGGCAGTGCTTTTGGACAAACATCGACACAATTCGTACATAAAAAACAGCTCTCAAAAATATCTTTCGCGTTTTTATCTAGATCTAGATTGCCGTTCTGATACGCTCCGAGTAAATCAATAAATCCACGGGGAGAGGTTACCTCATCGGCATTTACATTATGAATAGTACAAACAGGTATACACTTACCACACTTTACACACGCATCTGATGTCTCACTGAAATTGAAAATATCTTCTGGTTTTTTGCTCATTTCTATACCGTTTTTGAAAATGTCTTAGAATTTGCTGCATGGTTTTTCATATATGCATCAAAAGGCATTGCTATGTTTCTAATTAGAAGAGTACCTGTCTCGCTACACTCTATTTTGTTTTCATCCATTGTTAAAAGTTCATCTTCAGCAAATGGTTTCAAAGCTTCTATAGCATCTGCAAAGTATTCTTTAAAGTTGATATTGTAAAGCTTTTCAAATCTTCTTATATCTAACTTAAAGTTACTCATAAGCTCCATAATTACATATTGACGAATCTGGTCATCTTCATTTAAAACTACACCACGTTCAAAAGGCAATTTTCCGGCATCTATCGCCTCTTCATACTCACCCATGACTTTGAAGTTTTGGTTGTAACTGTCAACACCCTCGCCAATAGAAGTAAGTCCAATACCGATTAAGTCTGCTCCGCCTTTTGTTGTGTAACCTTGAAAGTTTCTATGTAGTTCGCCTGTTTTAATAGCTTTAAACAGTTCATCTTCAGGTTTTGCAAAGTGGTCCATACCAATCATTTTATAACCGTTTGAAGTTAAAAAGTCTATAGTGTACTGCATAATCTGCAGCTTCTCATCAGGCAAAGGAAGAGTAGTCTCATCTATTTTTCGCATAGTCTTTTTAAGCCAAGGAACGTGAGCATAGTTAAATACTGCAAATCTATCCGGGTTGAGTGTAAGAGCCAATTCTAAAGTCTCTTTGAAAGTCTCTAATGTTTGAAATGGAAGCCCGTAGATAAGGTCAACATTTACAGAAAGCATATTATATTTTCGAGCTAAGTCCATGGAGTCTTTTGTTATATTGTAGGGTTGGACACGGTGAACAGCGACTTGGACTTTTTCATTAAAATCCTGAATACCAAAACTGACACGGTTAAATCCAGTTTCGTTCATTACTTTCATCTGCTCTTCATATATATAACGAGGGTCAATCTCACAACTAATTTCAGCACCCTCTATAAAGTTTGGAAAATATGATTTAATCTCTTGGATTATCTCTTTCATTTGTGCAGCATTAAAATAAGTAGGTGTTCCCCCACCAAAGTGCATCTGAATCACTTCTCTTGTACAGTCTAAATGAGTTGATAATATTTTCAGTTCTTTTTTTAAGTAGTCCATATAACGAACCATCTTCTCTTCTTTAGAAGTAAATACAACATTACAACCGCAAAAGTAACAGGCACTTTTACAAAAAGGGAGATGGAAGTAGAGGCTTAAAGGGCGAGATGAGTCCTGAGACTCCATCTTTTTAATGTAAGTATCATACTCATAAGAATCGCTAAACTCTAAGGCTGTAGGGTAACTTGTATAACGAGGTCCCGGTTTAGAGTACTTTGTAAATTTTGCAAAATCCAGCATGTTAATCCAATATTATTTATTTAATTAGTGCGATTATCTCTAAACATAACTAATAAAGCGATTAATTTATTTTTCAAACTCTCCGGCTAATCTTTGATAAACCTCGCTAGTCTGTAATAACTCATTATGATTTCCACATGCCACGATTTTACCCTTTTGCATAACAAGTATTTTATCAGCATGTTCTATAGTACTTAATCGATGCGCAATTGTAATCGTAATCTTGTCTTTTGTATATTCATTCAGAGCTTTTTGTATTCTTTTTTCACTCTCATTATCAAGTGCTGATGTTGCCTCATCCAAAAGTAAAAGTGAAGAGTGTTTATAAATCGCACGGGCAATAGCAATACGTTGACGCTGTCCACCGGAAAGATTTGTTCCTGATTCACTCATTATGGTATGAATTCCATCTTCAAGTGAAGCTACAAAGCTTGTAGCATCGGCTAATTCTAAAGCTTTATTTACTCTTGCTTCATTAATCTCCTGACCGTAAGCGACATTTGCCGCTAAGCTGTCTTGGAAAATATATATTCTTTGAGAAACTAATGAGATATGGTGCTTTAAAGAGATTTGATTAAACTCTTTAATATTAGTTCCGTTTATTAGAACATCTCCGCTATCAGGATCATAAAAGCGTAAAAGCATGTTTATAAAGGTAGATTTTCCACCTCCACTGTCCCCGACTAAAGCAATGTTTTCACCTCTGTTTATCTCTATACTAACATTGTTTAAGGCATATGAGTCTAAATATTTAAGCGTCACATTTTTAAATTCCACATGCCCTATATCTTCTACTAAAAGTTTAGTACCCTCAATTATACGAGTTTGTGTGTCAAGTATTTCAAAGACTCTCTCACTCGCAGCCACGGCATCCTGAATTTTAGAATATATAGAACCAATACGGCGTATAGGCTGGAAAACAAGTCCGACAGCTGTTAAAAAGGCTGTAAACTCACCAACACTCATATGTCCATTATAAACTTCTTTACCGCCGATAAAAATAACGGCAGCAAGACCTGCCGCCCCTACTATTTCCATCAATGGTGAAACTATCTCACCCACATAAACAGACTTCATATTTATTTTAAAAAACTGCCAGTTTTGAACACTGAAACGCTCTACTTCATGTTTCTCAGTAGCATTTGCTTTTATGATTTCAGAATTGTTAAAAACTTCAGTAAGGCGAGTTACTACATCTGCATTTTTAGCCTGTGAACGGTGGGAATATTTTTTGAGTTTTTTTGCAATGAGTATAAGTGGGTAAATTACGACAGGAACTACTATTAACGAATAAAAAGCCAGAGTAGCATTTAAATAAATAACATAACCGACAAGAGCAACAACCGTTAAACTCTCACGAAAAAGCTCTGGAAGCATGTTTGAGACAAAATACTGAATACGGTTAATGTCATTTGTAACACGGGAAATAAGTTCTCCACTTCTGTTTAAATAAAGAAAGGTCATATCAAGATGTATGATTTTATCAAGTAAAAGCTCACGAAATCTTGTAACAATATGTTGCCCGATATAGTTCATAAACACAGACTGCACATAACGTCCAATAGCTTTTAAAAAGTAGATAGCAATCAAAGCGATTGGAATGATATAGAGCATTTCCTCTTTTTTTGCAATAAACATTTCATCCATTAAAGGTTTCATAATCTGAGCAGTTGCAGTTGTAGCAGCTACTGTTAAGATAATCCCTACTAGAACAAATAGATATTGTAATTTATACTCTTTAATATATGGCCAGTATCGTTTAAAAATTTTCTTCAAATATATTCCTATTAATTTACTTCTTTAATGAATAAATCTACTGTTTTCATCAAGTACTTTTAAAAGTATTGCTTGTCTTTTTGTGTCTTTTTGATCCGTTACCAGTTCGTAAGATTTAGTTTTATAAGTTTTATTATCAAATATTCTGTCTGGCAGATTTGAAAAGACGTTAACATATTCATCTGTTAGAATTGCATTATCATTCCAATTACCTATGTAAGCAAATTCTCTGTTATACTCAGGACTTAATAAAGAATAACCGCTACTATAATCCTTCGTTTCATTATCTACCCCTACATAGGACATTAAAGTAGGAACAATATCCAGATGTGAAGTCAGTTTATTAATGACTTTATGTTCAGATTTTGGCAAATGAACAATAAATGGGACATGGACCTGTTCATAATTATATGAGCTGTTATGTCCAAAATTTCCGTGTTCATAGAATTCTTGTCCATGGTCAGCTGTAATAATGATTATAGAGTTTTCGTACAAACCTTTTTCTTTAAGTTTTTTAATCATATCTCCTACGAGTTCATCATTATAAAAAATAGCGTTTTTGTACTGGTTAAGAAGTGTTTGCGTATCTTTTTCGTTAACCGTCAAATAATTCACTTCACCATAATGATCCGGTAAAAAATTTCTATGTGTTTTTGGATAAGAATTACTGTGTGGCGAGTCTAAAAATACAAAAGAAAATAGAGGTTTTTTAAGATCAGCATTATCAACCCACTGAAGAAACTCATCTGTTGTCTGTTTGTCTTTTTCATATGTTAGCCCTGTGTGCTCATCACTTATACTATTTTGAATATCAAAATATGCTGTTTTTCTAAACTCTGGCCAGGCTGTTGATGTAGCAGAAAATATATGGGTCTGATAGTCAAGTTTTAATAAAGTATTAAAAAGAATAGAACCTTTTTGAGCATTCAGAAATACAAACCAATACGAAGAATTTAGCCCATACATCATAGAAAATATACCGAATCTTGTTGCATTTCCACCATTCATATGGTTAGTATAAACACTACTGCTTTTTGCCAAATCATAAATATTTGGAGCAACTTCACTGGACATTATTGATGCTCTGGCAGAATCTAAGGCAAATATAAAAATATTAGTCGGGTTTGGCTTTGAGATAGTTATCGGTTTTGTAGGGTAGTTTAAGTTTTTATTGGAATTTATGCTCAAAGACTGCTTTTGGCTTGTCTCACCCTTCATATCAAAAGTCTCTTCCATAAAACCTGTAAAATCCATTGGTTGATACAAAGGAATAACTTTCGTTGGCTCTAAATATTCAGTTTTAGCATACATATTTGCAAAACCGTAAATAATTTTTTCAGCTAAAATAACCATAAAAAGTAATGAGAGTGCATATACATTTATATTACGATTGAGCTTTTTTTTATTGTTAACTAAGGCTTTATGTATTTTTGTATATAAATAAAACTCAAATATTACAAAAAATACCAAAATTAAAATAGCAGCTATAATTGGCATAATACCTATTTGAATACTGTCAAAAGCATCCGGTGAGAATAAAATATTAATAACCATTGCGTTGATATGAAACTTCCATATTCTAAAAATAAAAAAGTCAACAATCAAAGCTATATTAGTAAGGATAAAAATCGAAGCAGAAAACCATGCAAATGTTATTTTAAACCAAGAAAAAGGCATCAATATTATGTAATATATTAAATAAAGTGTAGCCGCTGTAGAAATAGAAGCCCCGAATATAAATAAGTATGTTGAAAATATATAGTGATCATTTAATGGCATAAACACTAAAAAAATCAATATAGAAAGAAGTAAATTCGCTTTTATAAATAATGACAGATCAAGCATGTTTTCTCGAAATTTTGCAATCAAACTCTATGTTCCTTTTTAAATTATACACATATGTGCATAAGTTCGTTAGTGGAATTATACCTTCTTAATCATATTTTTTGTAAAATGGCATACTTTTAAAAAAGGAAACATATTGAAAAAACGAATATTAGTAACTGGCGGGGCTGGTTTCGTAGGTTCACATTTATGCGAAAGACTGGCTCAAAATCCTAATTATGAAGTTTATTCATTAGATAATTATTTTACAGGTTCTAAAGATAACCATGTTCCTAATGTTACCTACATAGAAGGTCTTACGGCTGATATTGAAAAATTAATTACTTTTGCTCCAGACATGGTTTACCATCTGGGAGAATACTCAAGAGTTGAGCAAAGTTTTGATGACATAGAAAAGGTTTGGAAATTCAACAAAGATGGTATTTTTGCAGTTTTAGAATTTGTACGCAAAGCCGGCTGTAAAATACTCTATGCAGGAAGTTCTACAAAATTTGGCGATGGCGGACTAGGACGAAGTGCCTCTCCATATGCCTGGACAAAAGCTACTAATACAGAACTTGTAGAAAACTACGGTACTTGGTTTAATGTCCCTTATGCAATCACATATTTCTATAATGTATATGGAGAAAGAGAGATTCAAACCGGAAAATATGCAACTCTTATAGCTCTTTTTAAAGAAAAAATGAAAAATAATGAACCACTTACTATAGTAAGTCCAGGTGCTCAAAAAAGAAATTTTACCCATATTGATGACATCATTAATGGACTTATCCTTGTTGGTGAAAATGGCTATGGAGATGAGTTTGGTATAGGTTCGGGTGAAGCTTTTAGTATTAAAGAAATTGCCAAAATGTTTGGCGGTAAAATCGAAATGCTTCCTGAGAGAAAAGGCAACAGAATGACAGCTGATGTAATGACTGAAAAAACTGAGGCTCTTGGGTGGAAACCGACTCGTAAGATTAAAGATTATATTGAAGAGATGAGAGTTAATAATTGGAGGTAGTTAAATGAAAGGAATAATTTTGGCCGGCGGTAGTGGCACAAGACTTTACCCAATCACAAAAGGTGTTTCCAAACAGTTAATGCCCATTTACGATAAACCGATGATTTACTACCCACTTTCAGTTCTTATGCTCTCTGGAATTACAGAAGTATTAATCATTTCAACACCAAAAGATTTACCGAGATTTGAAGAACTTTTGGGTGATGGTTCAGACATCGGCATGAAATTTTCTTATGTTGTTCAACCTTCACCAGATGGACTTGCTCAAGCTTTCATACTAGGTAAAGAGTTCATCGGTGATTCTGATGTGTGCCTTGTTTTAGGTGATAATATTTTTTATGGTCATGGACTTACAGAGCTTCTTGCGCAAAGTGTTAAAAATGCCTCCGTAGAGAATAAAGCTACAGTCTTTGGTTACTATGTAAGTGATCCTGAGCGTTACGGTGTGGCTGAGTTTGACAAAAATGGCAATGTGATTTCCCTAGAAGAAAAACCAAGTGAGCCCAAAAGCAGCTATGCAGTAGTCGGGCTATACTTTTACCCTAATGATGTTGTAAAAAAAGCCAAAAATGTTAAACCTTCTGCTCGTGGTGAACTGGAAATAACAACACTCAATCAAGATTATTTAAAAGAAGAAAGATTAAAAGTTGAACTAATGGGCAGAGGTTACGCCTGGCTCGATACTGGAACACATGAGAGTCTTTTAGAAGCATCACAATTTATACAAACCATTGAAAACCGTCAATCTCTTAAAGTAGCCTGTATAGAAGAGATAGCTTATGAGATGGGTTACATCTCAAAAGAGAAACTTTTAGAACTTGCTCAGCCCTTAAACAAAAACCAATATGGTCAATATCTGATAAAAAGAGCTTCTCAACCAAAAGGTCTGAGATAATATGGACTTTATAAGAACAGAAATTCCTGATGTAATTATAATCGAACCAAAAGTTCACGGAGACTCTCGCGGTTATTTCGTTGAAACTTTTCGTGCTGATAAGTTAGAAGAATTTCTGGGCTATAAAATAGACTTTTGCCAAGACAATGAGTCTAAAAGCTCACGCGGAGTTCTCAGAGGTTTACATTATCAGTTAGCTCCTACAGCGCAAACGAAACTTGTTCGAGTTATTCAAGGTCGGGTCCTTGATGTTGCAGTTGACATCAGAAAGAATTCTCCTACCTTTGGCAAACATGTATCCGTTGAACTAACAGATGAAAATAAAAAACAAATGTTAGTACCTCGCGGCTTTGCTCATGGGTTTGTGGTTCTTGAAGATGACACCATTTTCGCTTACAAAGTGGATAATTACTACTCACCTGAAGATGATAGAGGAATAGCCTTTGATGATGAAGCATTAAATATAGACTGGCAAGTTCCACATGCCGAGCTCAATCTGTCTCAAAAAGATAAAATTCAGCCGAAACTAAATGAAACGAATGATTTGTTTGAATATGGTGTAAATTATTATGCTTAATGTTTTAGTAACTGGCAGTAATGGACAATTAGGTTCAGAGATAAGAGAACTCTCAGTTGCTTATCCATACAACTTTTTCTTTACTGACAGAAGTGAACTCGATATTACAAATCCACATGCCATAAATGAATTCGTAAATGCGAACAGTATAAATATTATCATAAACTGTGCAGCATATACGGCAGTTGATAAAGCTGAAACAGATAATGAATTAGCAGATAAAATAAATCATCAGGCTGTTAAACATTTAGCGCAAATCTCAAAAGAAAAGAATATAAAACTTATCCATGTCTCAACTGACTATGTCTTTGATGGCACAAACTATAAACCATACAATGAAGATGACACAACTAATCCAAATGGTGTTTATGGAGAGACTAAACTTGATGGCGAAAAAGCTATGCAAAAAATAAATCCTAAAAATTCCATTATCATAAGAACATCATGGGTTTACTCTTCATACGGAAACAACTTTGTAAAAACAATGCTCCGTCTTGGCAGAGAAAAAGAAAGTTTAGGTGTAATTTTTGACCAGGTTGGAACGCCTACTTATGCAA